>DATNMZ010000232.1:0-2289 GCA_035602095.1 Thermoanaerobaculia bacterium | reverse complement strand
GTACTGCATCTGAAAGCCCTGGGCGGGCAGAACCTGCCGCAGGGTCTGTTCGAGGAAGGCCTCTCCGAGCGCGCCGCGCAGCTTCGGAGGTTTCAGGAGGTCCTCGAGGCGCGTGACGTCTCCGGCGAGCTTCTCGATCTTCTGAGACGCCTCGTAGATTTGTCCCATCCTCTGCCCGACGTCCTGCAACAGGCGTCCGGAGGCGCCGAGGTGTTCGGCGAGGTTCTTCTGCCCGTCGACCAGGCGTTGCTCGACTCCGGAGACCCGTTCCTCGACCGAGCGGCGCAGCTCACCGAAGCGGCGGTCGATCGATTCCGAGGTCCCGCGCGCCGCGGCCGAGTCGGCGAGCAGGCGGTCGAGGCGGGAGGCCGCCTCCTTGGAGCGCGAGAGCAGGGCGAAAGCGGCGGCGAGAACCGCGGCAGCCGCCACCGAGGCAATGAGCAGCGCGATGACAAGCGAAGACATCGATTCCAGAATAGCAGCGCGACTGGACAGATGACGTCCGACCCGGACCGCCTCCTTCCGACGCCCGAAGCGCACAATTTCCATGCGACAATGGAAGGAGTGCCCGAGCCGCCGCCGCGCAAGCGCACTCTTCCGGAAGATCGAGAGATCGATTACTTGATCTGCAAGCAGTGCAGCACGCCCAGCTACGTTTTCGAGATGGACGGGGGCCGGATCGTCGACGCCCAGTGCCTCGTCTGCGGCAACGACGCCACCGGCCTGTTCGACCTGGGGGAAGACGCGGGCAGTGAAGACTGAGGGGTACGTCAACCCGCTCTCGGACCGCTACGCCTCGGCCGAGATGTCGGCCATCTTCTCTCCCCGGTTCAAGTTCGAGACCTGGCGGCGGCTCTGGCTCTGGCTCGCGGAGGAGCAGAAGCGGCTCGGCTTGCCGATCTCCGACGAGGCGATCGCGCAGCTGGCCGCGCAGGTCTCCGCGATCGACTTCGAGGCCGCCGCGCGCGAAGAGGAGAAGACGCGCCACGACGTCATGGCCCATGTCCGGGTCTTCGGCGCCGCCGCGCCCGCGGCGCGGGGGATCATCCACTGGGGGGCCACTTCCGCCTACGTCACCGACAACGCCGACTTGATCCAGATGCGGGAGGCGCTCGCTCTCGTCGAGCGCCGCTTGACCGGGGCGCTCCGCCGGCTGCGCGATTTCGCGCTCGAGCGCCGCGACCTGCCGGCGCTCGCTTACACGCACTACCAGCCCGCGCAGCCGACGACGGTCGGAAAGCGCGCCGCCCTCTGGGCTTCGGATCTCCTGATGGACCTCGAGGCGGTGCGCGCCGCCCGGGCGGACCTCCGCTTCCTCGGAGCGAAGGGGGCGACAGGGACGCAGGCGTCCTTCCTCCTCCTCTTCGACGGCGATTCGCGCCGCGTCGAGGAGCTCGACCGCGCGCTCGCGGCGCGCGCCGGCTTCCCGCGCCGCCAGACCGTGTCGGGCCAGACCTACTCCCGCAAACAGGATGACCGGGTGGTACACGCGCTGTCCGGGCTCGCCCAGTCCGCTCACAAGATCGGCACCGATCTGCGGCTGCTCCAGCACGACGGCGAGCTGGAGGAGCCGTTCGAGGCGACGCAGGTCGGATCGTCCGCGATGCCGTACAAGCGCAATCCGATGCGGGCGGAGCGCATCTGCTCGCTTGCCCGCCACGTGCTCGCGCTCTCGTTCGACACCGCGATGACGGCCGCGACGCAGTGGCTCGAACGCACGCTGGACGACTCGGCGAACAAGCGGATCGCCGTGCCCGAGGCGTTTCTCGCGGCCGACGCGATTCTGATCCTGCTCGAAAACATCTTCCGGGGAATCGTCGTCCACCCCGACGTCTGCCGCCGGCGCCTCCAGGCGGAGCTGCCCTTCCTCGCCGCGGAAGACATCCTCCTGGAGGCCGTCCGCCGCGGCGGAGACCGGCAGGAGCTCCACGAGAAGCTGCGCGTCCACGCCCGGGCGTCCGCGGACCGGCGGGCGGTCGACGGCGGCCCGGCGGATCTTCTCGACCGGATCGCCGCCGACCCCGCCTTCGGTCTCGACGCGTCCCGGGTGGCCGCTGCCGCCAGCCCGGCGCGCCTGATCGGCCGCTGCGCGGAACAGGTCGAAATCTTCGTGCGCGAGGAGCTCGACCCCGCGCTCGCCGGCGCCGCCGACGCGGAGCCGGCCGCCGTGCGCGTCTGAGGCCGCTCTGAGACCGCCGGAAGGCCGACGCCCCGCGGGGTCGTATGCCGCGGCCGCCGCGTTTCTGGCCGCCGCTCTCGCGCTCTCCGGATGTTCCTCCTCGCCATCCC
>DATNMZ010000231.1:0-2039 GCA_035602095.1 Thermoanaerobaculia bacterium | reverse complement strand
TTCGCCGAGATCGTCGCGCCAGATCACATCGACATCGCCCGAGAAATGTTGCGGCGCCGCTCCCCCGGGGCAAGCACGGCCCCGGTCTATACGATGGATGTGCTCGCCCGCGAAGGGAGAAGGGTGCTTCTCGAGGTCTCCGCGCGCGACCTCGTCGAAGGCGGGCGTCCCGTCGGCATCCAGGGAATCGCTCGCGACATCACCGAGCGAATGTCTCTGGAGGCTCAACTGCGCCAGTCTCAGAAGATGGAGGCGATCGGTACGCTCGCCGGCGGGGTCGCTCACGACTTCAACAATCTCCTGACCACGATCCTCGGCTACAGCGACCTCGTGCTCGACCAGATCGCACGCGACAGCCCGCTGCGGGAGGACGTCCAGGAGATCCGCAAGTCGGCCGAGCGCGCTGCCTCCCTGACGCGCCAGCTTCTCGCGTTCTCGCGGCGCCAGTTGATCGAGCCCGCGATCGTGGACTTGAACGCGATCGTCGGGGACATGGACAAGATGCTGCGACGCCTGATCGGCGAGGACCTGGAGTTGTCTACGGTCATGCGGCCGGATCTGGGTCGGGCCAGGGTGGACCCGGGGCAGATCGAACAGGTGATCATGAACCTGGTCGTCAACGCGCGGGACGCCATGCCCGCTGGCGGGCGCCTGACGATCGAGACGAACAACGTGGATCTCGACGAGGAGTACGCCCATACCCACATCCCGACGGTGCCCGGGCCCTACGTGATGCTCGCGGTCACCGATACGGGAGAGGGCATGGACGCCGAAACGCGCTCCCGCATTTTCGAGCCCTTCTTCACGACCAAGCCCACCGGGAAGGGAACCGGCCTCGGCCTCTCGACGGTCTATGGGATCGTCAAGCAGAGCGGCGGTTTCATCTGGGTCTATAGCGAGCCGGGCCATGGCACGTCGTTCAAGATCTACTTCCCGCGAGCCGAGGAGGAGGCGGGATCCGAAAGGGCCTCCTCGCTCAAGCCCAGGAATCATGAGGAGACGAAGGGCTCGGAGACACTGCTTGTGGTCGAGGACGAGGAGGGAGTGCGAAAGTTCGCGCGGATCGTCCTTCAACGCGCCGGCTACCATGTCCTCGAGGCAAAAGACGGAACGGAGGCCGTCGCAGTCGCCGAACGGTTCGAGGGGGAGATCCACCTGCTCCTCACCGATTCCGTGATGCCCGGCCTGACGGTGCGCGACCTCATCGCTCGCTTCGGCACCCTGAGGCCGGAGGCCGCGCTCCTGCTGATGTCCGGCTACACGGACGAGGCCATCGCGCGCAGCGGCCTGATTCACGCGGGGATTCCCTTCGTGCAAAAGCCTTTCAGCGCGCAAGACCTGGCGGGTCGCGTCAGGGACGTGCTCGACGCGCGGCGGCGCTGAAGGGGGTAGGACGACCCCCCTCAGTCCGAAATCATCGACCCCACCCGATTCCCGGGAAATCGGGGGGATCCGGGCGTTGCCGGCGGCTTTAAGAGTTCCCTAAAACTCGCGTTTTGGCGTTCCGCGGGGCATAACGTCGTTGTCTCATGATGACTTCCTTTAGCGGACTGTTCAAAGCTCTCACGATCGTCGCGCTGTCGCTTCTGACGGCGGCGAGCCCCGGCCCGCCCGCCGGAACGGAGGCTGCCGGCAACTCCTCCGTCAAGGTCGCCGCCGAGCAGACGGCCGCGGCCGGTCCCTGCTTCGTGGACGCGACGACTCTCTGCCTGAACGGGGGGCGCTTCAAGGTCCAGGTCGCCTGGAGCGTTCCCGATCAAGGGACGAGCGGCGTCGGAACGGGCGTCCCGCTCACGGGCGACACGGGCTACTTCTGGTTCTTCTCGAGCAACAACGTCGAGCTCGTGATCAAGGTCGTGGACGGCCGGGCGTTCAACGCGAAGTTCTGGGTCTTCTACGGCGCGCTCTCCAACGTCAATTACACGATCACCGTCACGGACACCGTGGCGGGGACCGTCAAGACGTATTCCAATCCTTTCGGCTCGCTCGCGAGCGTGGCCGACACGGCGGCTTTCGACGGCGGAGCGTCCGCGGCGACC
>DATNMZ010000230.1:0-5106 GCA_035602095.1 Thermoanaerobaculia bacterium | reverse complement strand
CCACAACGATGGTCGAGGTCTCCGGGCTGATTTCCTCGGAGATGCTCGTCGAGATCGAGGCGGATGCCGTGATTGAAACAGGTGACAGGTGACAGGTGTCAGGTGGCAGGTGTCAGTTAGGTGGTAGGTGATGGGTGATAGGTGGTAGGCCGAACTAGTAGTCAGTAATCGCTTCGTGCCCGCATCGGAACTGACGACTGATAACTGACAACTCACAACTCAATAGAGCAGGTGCCTGGCGCGCACTTTCGCGAACGCGGCGAGATCCTTCTTCCACGAGGCGACGATGGATTCGGGCGTGTCTCCGGCCTCGAAACGTGCGAGGGTCGCCGCGTTCGCCAGGAGGGCGCCGAACCGGCTCCGATCCCATTCGACCGGATGGAGGGTCTTCAAGGCCGACGCCAGCTCGATTCCCAGAGCGACCGAGGCGAGCGCCTGCCGGTCGACGACCGTGATGCGGATGCCGCCGCAGCTTTTCCCCTGGTGGACCGAAGCGGACGGCGTGAAGCGCAACGGCGTGAATCGCACGCCGGGCACGCGGCGGGCCGTGAGAAACGCCGCCAGACGGGAACCGTCGAGCCACGGCGCGCCGATCACCTCGAAGGGCGTGTCCGTGCCGCGGCCGACGGAGACGTTCGTGGGCTCGAGCAGCCCCACGCCCGGATAGAGCGCCGCGGCCGCGAGCGACCGCATGTTGGGAGACGGGTTCACCCACTCGAGGCCCGTCTCGTCGTACCAGAGCTCGCGCGACCAGCCGCGCATCCGGACCACCTCGAGGCGCGCGCCGATCCGGTTTTCCGAGTCGAAGAGCGTGAGCAGCTCCCCCGGCGTCATCCCGTACCGGACCGGGATCTCGCCGTACGCCGTGAAGGACAGCCGGTCCGGATCGGCCAGCGGACCCTCGACCGCCAGGCCGCCGATCGGATCGGGGCGATCGAGGACGACGAGCGGGATCTTCGCCTTCGCGGCCTCCTCGAGGAGGTATCCGCCCGTCGTCGTGTAGGTGTAGAACCGCACGCCCACGTCCTGGATGTCGAGCACCAGCGCGTCCAGGTCCGCCAGCTCCCTGGGGCCAGGCCGGCGGCGGTCGCCGTAGAGCGAGACGACCGGCAGGCCCGTCCCGGGATGCGTCTGGTCGGGCACCGGCGCGTCGGCGTCGGTTCGGAGGCCGTGCTCCGGCGAGAAGATCCGCACGAGCGTGACGCCCGCCTTCTTCGCCTCCGCGGAGGAGAGAACGTCCACCGTGGACCTCCCGTCCCGCGCCACCCCCGTCGCGTTGGTCACGAGGCCGATCCGCTTGCCGGCGACCGGCCGGAAGGCGTCGTCGATCAGCACGTCCACGCCCGCCCTCACCTGCCTCGCGCGGGCGGGCATCGACGCGGCGAGCTTTCGGGCGGCCGTCCGCGTGTCCTCCGTCAGGGCGGCCGCCACGATGCTCGCGACGAGCGAGCGGAGGCGGACGACGTTCCCCGAACCGTCCGGGTGAACGCGATTCGACAGCAAAACGACGAAGCTCCGCGAGGAAGGATCGATCCAGAGACTGGTGCCGGTGAAGCCGGTGTGCCCGAAGGAGCCTGGCGGGAAGAGGTCGCCGCGAACACTGGAGAAGCCCGTCTCCATGTCGAACCCGAGCGCGCGCACGTCGGCGTCGGAAGAGAACCTCGGGCGCGTCATGGCGTCGACGGAAAGCGGCGACAGGATGCGAACCTTCCCGAAAGATCCACCCGAAAGGATCATCCGGCAGAACTTCGCGAGATCGTCCGCGGTCGAGAACAACCCGGCGTGGCCGGCGACCCCGCCGACCGCGAACGCGCGCGGGTCATGGACCTCCCCGCGCATCCAGCGGCCTTCCCGCCGTTCCGTCGGCGCGATCCGGCTGTCCTCCCCCGCCGGAGCCGAGCCCTGCCGGGCAGCCACGCCCGGCGGGAGGGAGTCGAGGGGCTCGAACGGCCGAAACCCGGTGTCCCTCATCCCGAGCGGTCGAAAAATTCTCGCCTCCGAAAATCGATCGAGGCCCATGCCCGACACCCGCCGCACGATCTCTCCGAGCACCTCGTACCCGACGTCCGAGTACACGAACTCGGATCCCGGCTTCGACTTCAACGGCTGCGCGTACTTCCGGGCGAAGATCTCCTCCCGGGTTCCCGTGTAGAGCGTGATCGGGTCATCGGGCGGAAATCCCGCGCGGTGAAGGAGGAGCTGCTCGACCGTGACCTTCGCGCGGTCGTCTCCGGCCGGCGCGAACTCGGGTATGTAACGCGTCACCGGATCCCCGAGGCGGATCTTCCCCTCTTCGACCAGGATCATCACGGACGGGGCGGTCACGACGGCCTTCGTGAGCGACGCGACGTCGAAAATCGTGTCGGGCGTCATCGGCTCGGGAGAGGGCTGGACGGCGCGATTCCCGAACGCCTTGCGGTAGGCGACGCGGCCGCGATGCTCGACCAGCACGACGGCGCCCGGAAGCTCCTTTGCCGCGATGGCGGCTTCGACCGCCGCGTCGATGCGGGCAAGCCGGGCCGGGCTCATCCCCGCGGCGCGCTCCGCCGCGCCCGCGCCGGCCGTGACGCTTTGCGCGAGGATCGCAATCGCGGCGGCGGCGGCACCCGCCGACAGAAGCGTCGGCCGAGTCCGACGAGTCCGGCGAGCCGTCATTCTCTCTGTCTCTCCCGCAGGAGTCCCTGCACGAGCAGGAGCCCGGAGACGATCAAGAGCGAGCCGAAGAGGACCGCCTGCCGGTGAAGGTGGAAGATCACGCCGCCCGTCGCGAACATGATCGAGTAGACGGCCGTGATTCCGAGCAGCCAGAACCAGAAGCTGCGGCCGATCTCGCCCGGGGGCGGAACGATCCCCGTCGCGCGGGCGACAGGTTCCCATCCGCCTCCCGCGGGGCGCACTTTCCGGTAGAAGGCTTCGAGGGTCGCCGCCGGCTCCGGAGGCGTTGCGAAAGTCACGACCACCCACACCGCCGTCGTCACGGCGGTCGTGAGGATGAGGTTCAAGGCGAAACCCTGGGGCGTCGCGGCGTCGAGAGCCGGCACGCGGGAACCCGCGAGCCGCAGGCCCATGGAAGTCACGAGAGCGGCCGCCATCGCGGAAACCTCCGACCATGCGTTCACGCGCCACCAGTACCAGCGGAGGATGTACACGAGACCGGTCCCGGCGCCCAGGGTCAGCAGAAGCTCCCAGACCTTGCTGATCTGGTCCATGAAGATCGTCACCACGATCGACAGGACGAGCGTGAAGAAGGTCGCGATGCGCGACGCGAGCACGTAGTGGCGCTCCGGCGCTTCCTTGCGGAGGAACCGGCGGTAGAGGTCGTTCATCAGGTAGCTCGAGCCCCAGTTCATCTGCGTCGCCTGCGTCGACGTGTAGGCGGCGGCGAAGGACGCGAGCATCAGACCGCGGAGGCCGACCGGCAGAAAATCCACCATCATTTGCACGTAGTTCAGGCCCGGGTCCTCGACTCCCGCGGCATTCTTGACCGCGCCGCCGTAGATCGCGAGCGAGCAGAGGGCGGTGACCACCCAGGGCCAGCTGCGCAGCGCGTAGTGGGCGAAGTTGAAATAGAGCGCCGCGGCGCGGCTGTGGTGCTCGTCCTTGCACGCGAGCATGTTCTGCGCGACGTAGCCGCCGCCGCCCGGCTCCGCGCCCGGATACCAGGACGCCCACCAGTTGAGCGCGAGGAGGGCGGCGAGCGAAATGACGGGCAGGGCCCAGGAGGCCTGAATGTCGACGGGCCACAGCGAAAGGATCGCGTCGGCGGATCCGAACGTCGTCCCGGGAGGCGATCCGGACGGGTGCGCCGCGCCGACGCGCGCCTTCATCGCCTCGATGCCGCCGACGGCGCCGACCGAGACCACGGCGAGCACGATGGCGCCGCCCATCTCGAAGATGTATTGCACGCCGTGGTTGGCCGCGACGCCCCAGTAGCCGGACACGACCGTGTAGAGAAACGTCAGGAGCAGACAGACCGAAAGCGCGGGCCATCGGGAGATCCCGAGAGTCCCGGCGATGACCTTGGACATGCCGAGGTTCACCCAGCCCATGACGAGCATGTTCACGAGCAGACCCATGTAGGCGGCGCGGAAACCCCGGAGAAACGCCGCCGGCCGGCCCGAATACCGAAGCTCCGTCAGCTCCACGTCCGTGACGACGGCGGCGCGGCGCCAGAGGCGCGCGAAGAAGAAGACGGTGAGCATCCCCGACGGGAGCATCGACCACCAGAGCCAGTTTCCGGCGACTCCGTTCTTCGCGACCATTTCGGTGACGGCGAGGGGCGTGTCCGCCGAAAAAGTGGTGGCGACCATCGCGGTGCCGGCGAGCCACCAGGGCATCGAGCGGTTGGAGAGGAAGTAGTCGAGCATGGAGCGCTTCGCGCGGCGCGCGAAGAAGAGGCCGAGCCCGAGCACGAGCGCGAAATAGGCGCAGAGAATCGCGAGATCGATCGGAGCGAGCTTCATCGGACGGTTTGGGGCCTCGGGATCCCGAACCCGCGCGCGGCGATGCCGGGGATCGTCACCGGCAGCCGGCCGCCGATGGCCGCCTCCCCGAAGAGGGCCCGGGCCACCGCGGCCTGCGCGTCGGACTGGCTTCCCCAGGCGAGCAACGCGGTGCGCGCCTCCCGGATCTCCCGGAGCACGTACGGGCTGCCGAAGACGACGACGACGGCGGGAACGCGACCCGAGAGAATCCGCTCGACGGCCGGACGGGCCGCCTCCGGCATCGCGATCGAGCCTTTGCCGCTCTGAAAACGCACGAAGAGCGAGACCACGACCTCCTCGGCCGCGGCCGCCCCGGCGAGCGTCGTCGCGACGTCCGCCGCCGTCGAGAGCGGGTCGAGAACGAAGACGGAGGGCGGCTCCGCGAGGCGCGCTCGAAGACCCGCGGTCAGCTCGTCGGAAGGACGGATCGTGTCGCTGACGACGACGTGCGCGATCCGGCTCCCGCGCGGCAGCGGCAGGGCTCCCGGTTCTTCCCGGACGAGCGTCAAGGAACGCCGGGCGATCACCTGTGCGACCGCCCGGTCCTCGGGGCGGTCCACGATCCGAAAAATCCGCTCGGGGTCGGTCGCGGGCGCGCCGGCACGGGCCTTGGCCGCAAGCA
>DATNMZ010000229.1:0-2911 GCA_035602095.1 Thermoanaerobaculia bacterium | reverse complement strand
CTGCTCGCGCCGGCGGGAGGGGAACTCGTCCCGGCGGCCCTGCCTGAAGTGCGTGCGGGAAGCCCCGCGCGCGTCTCGATCGTCGCCTACAACTTCAGCGACCCGTCGGAAGGGACGCTCAAGATCGGAGCTCAGGTTCTTTCCTCGGAGGGGCACCCGGTCGGGCAAGGGGAGATCGAGCTGCTCGGCAAGTCGCTCGCCGACGGCGAGGGGAAACAGGTTCTCCTCGTCGGTTTCCGGCCGGACGGGCTCTCGCCCGGGCGCTACGCGCTCCGCGTCTTCCTCCAAGACGCCGCGACCGGGCGTGGTGGCCACGCCTCGACGCCGTTCGTCGTCCGCTAGTCTTCCGCGTGGTTCGGGTCGCTTCTCTCCTTCTGGGGCTGGCGCTCGGCGCCGTCGCTCCGACCGCGGCGCTTGGGCAAGCGGCTCCCGGAGAGGACCTCGAGAAACGGCTCACCGCGGCGCGCCGGCGCGCGAACGCGGCAGCGCCGGGGGCGCCGGAGGCGAAGGCGGTCGCCTCGGAGCTCGGAGAGATCGGCGCGGCCTACATCGCGCGCGGTGACACGGGCCGCGCCGTCGAGCTTCTCGAGGAGGCCTACGGCTGGGACGCCGACAACGGTCTCGTGCTTGCCCGCCTGACGCTCGCCTACGTGCGCGCCGAGGACTTCCCCTTCGCCCGCTTCTACCTGGAGCTCGCCGAGCAGCGGGCGCCGCGCGCTCCGCCCGAGGCGTACGCCGTCTTGGGCGAGGTCTACTACTCATTGAACCGCGTCGAGGACGCGGTGCTCGCGTGGGAACAGTTCGAAAGGCTGGGCGGCGGAGATCCCCGGGTGCTTTCCCGGCTCGCCCGTGCGCGCGAGGAGCTGTCGCTCTCCTCCAAGCAGAAATACCGGGAGATCGGCGACTTCGTCTTCTACTTTGACTCTGTGATTCCGGCCGAGATAGTCGACCGGATCGGAGAAAGCCTCGCCGTCACCTCCCGGCAGCTCACGGCCTTCATTGGAACGGAGCTGCCCGGCCCGCAGGTGGTCATTCTCTACGCCGGCCGCGCCTACTTCTCCCTCGTCTCGGTGCCCGAGTGGGTGTCGGGGGTCTTCGACGGCAAGATCCGCGTCTCGCTCGATCCGGGCGGAGGCGTCACCCCGCAGCTTCAAACGGTCCTCTCCCACGAGCTCGTCCATGCCCTGGTCCGCCAGGTCTCTCGCGATCGCGCCCCGGGCTGGCTGCACGAGGGACTGGCTCAGTGGGGGGAGGGGAAGCGCATTCTTCGAAGCGAGTTTCGCGAAGCGATGGGCGGGCACTCTCCTTACACGTTCGCCGAGATGGAGGGCCATCTTTCTCGCAAGGCGGATCGGGCGACGGCACGCGCGAGCTACGCGGAAGCCCTCGGTCTGGTCGAGTACCTCATCCAGGTGCGTGGGTTGGGCTCGCTCCAGTGCATCCTGCGCGATCTCGCCGACGGCCTGACGCTCTCAGACGCACTTGCGAAGGAGACGGGGTTTTCCTTCCAGCAACTCTTGTCACAATGGAAGGCTTGGGCAGGCCTCTGAACCATCGAGCGCGACGATGAAGAAGCGGCCGAGAGAGGTCTTTCGCCGAAAGCAGCGCAGTAGCGCACCCTCCGCTCTTGAAGACGACAGGCCGCGGCGGGCGCGGAAAGGTGTCTGGCTCTTCGCGATCTTCGCCTTCGCTCTGTTGCTGCGCCTCTTTGTCTTACATCAACTCCTCCAGCTTCCCCTTCATCGAACACCGCAGCTCGACTCGCTCGAGTATCTGATCCGGGCGGAGCGAATCCGACAGGGAGACTTCGCCATTCCCGACGCGCCAGCGCACGGGCCAGGTTACCCATTCTTCGCCGCCGCCGTTCTCTCCCTTTTCGATGGATCGCTGACCGCGCTTGGCGTAGCCCAGTCCCTCATGGGCGCGGCGCTCTGCCTCCTGGTGGCAGGGCTCGCCTGGCATTGGTTTGGCCGACAAGCGGGGATCCTCGCGGGCCTTCTCCAAGTCGTCAACGGTCCGGTCATTCTGATCGGGACCTCGATTCTTGCCGAGGGTCTGCTGCTGTTCCTTCTGATCCTCGCTCTCTGGTGCTTCGAGCTCGGCACGCCGACCGGAGCGAGGATGACGGCTGCGGGTGCTCTGATTGGCCTTGCCGGACTCGTACGTCCGACGGCGCTTGTTGTCTTGCCCCTGGTCGCCACGCTCGCCTTTCGCCGCGGGAGCTCTCGCCGCCAGGGGTGGAAGGCCGCCGGCACGGTGACCGCGGCAGCTCTGCTGATGGTTCTCCCCGTGGTAGCGGCAAGCTGGCGCAGGACTGGAAGTCTTTTTCTGATCCAGGGAAACGGGGGACTGAGTTTCTATCTCGGAAACTCACCTTCGGGGCGGGGAGTGGCCTCCGGACGCCTCGGGGGGTCCTGGGACGCGGTCGCCGGTGAGGCTGTTCGGCATGGCCTGACGCGCCCGGGGGACCAGGATCGGTACTACATGACCAAAGCCTTGAAGGAAATTCGTGCGAGCCCCGGTGCCTATGCCAGGTTACTCGGCAAGAAAGTCCTCCTGACGTTCCAGGACGAGGAAGTTCGCGACTCTCACAGCTACTACTTTTTCGTCGACCAGATTCCGATTCTCCGCTGGCTACCCGGTTTTGGCCTCGCCCTTTCGCTGGCCTCCTGTGGAGTCGTCGTCGCCGCTCGGAACCGAAGCTTGCCGCCGCTGGCTCTCGGTTGCCTCGCGCTCTTTTCCGCGACCTGCGTCTGGCTCGTCGTGGGGACGCGTTACCGAATGCCGCTGGTTCCTTTCGTCATCCTCTTCGGGGCGCTGGGCGCGTCTGGCCTGATCGCCGCTTTGAGGCTCCGGGATTGGCGGGGAGCGCTCCCTCTATTGGCGGTCCTCCTTCTGGTTCTTGGCGCCA
>DATNMZ010000228.1:0-2151 GCA_035602095.1 Thermoanaerobaculia bacterium | reverse complement strand
GCGGCCGAGACCGCCGCGGCCAGGTCGTCGAGGTCCGCCCCCGAAAGAACGTTGACCGGCGGCCGCTCGATGCGCAGCCGCGCGAGCCCTTCACCCCCGCCGGAGCCCGCGCCGGAGGATTCGATCCGGATCGCTCGCGTGGACAAACGGCCTCAACCCTTTTTCGGCGTCTTCGGCGAGGCGGGAGTCGCGCCGGGCTTCGCCCTGGACGGACCCGGAGTCGCGGCGGGTTTTTCGAGGCGGGCCCGCTCCAGCTTCACCGCCGCCCGCACGTTCGCGACGTGGTCGGGGCTGACGCTGACATTCGCGATTCGGTTGTCCGGTTCCCGGAGCTTCATGTCGTAGAGCTCGTCCGGGACCCGAGTCTGGATGAAGAGCTTGGCGAGCTCGTTGACCTTGCGCAGGTACGCGAGCGAGTCCGCGATGCTCTGGCGCGTGCCCACCTTTCCATGCCCGGGAAAGACTTTTTCGACATCGAGGGCCGTGAGCCGGATGAGGATCTGCTCCCAGCCCTGCGGGTCGGCATCCGGAGACTGCAGGTACGGAAGCCGGCCGTTGACGACGAGGTCGCCTGCGAAAAGAATCTTGTCCTCGGGAAGCAGCACGATCAAGTCGCCCGTCGTGTGCCCCGGGCCGAGATAGTAGACAGCCGCGCGGCGGGAACCCCCGAAGAAGGCGAGGCGATCCGAGATCGCGAGGACTCCCGGCGACGCCTTCGTCGTGGCAGCGCCGGGCCTCCGAAGCACAGAAGTAATCGCCGCCGCTCCATTCTCGTGACAGACAATCTCCGCTCCGGCGGCGGCGAACACGGCGGCGCCGTTCGCGTGATCGCCGTGCGCGTGTGTGATGACGAGATGGCGGACCGGTTTGCCCGTCGTCTCGGCGATCTTCTCGAGCGCAAGCCGCGCCGTCGCCTCGTCGTTTCCCGAATCGACGACGACGACACCGTCCGAGACGACGAACCAGGCGACGTTCGCGCCCTTGTCCGCCTCCGCGGCCCAGACGCCCTCGCCGAGCTTCTGCACGTCCAATGTCGTCTGTGCCGGAGGTGTCGGCGCCGGCTGGGCCGGGGCGGGAAGCGCGAACAACGCAAGCGGGAGAACGAGCGCGGCGATGCGGACCTTCATTGCGGGAGCTCCTCTCTTCGTCTCTTCTCTCTTCGAGTCGGGGCTTCGATGAAAACGACCGACGCCCACAACAGGCGCGGGCAGGGCGCGATTCCTCAACCCGTGGTCTGCCGCCGGTCCTCCGAAGAAGAGGCCTGTCCGGCGGCGCGCCCGCGGACCGCACGCGCGAACTCCGTGAACAGCCGCCGGGACGTGCGGTCGCCGTCCGGCGAAAGGTTCTCCGGATGCCATTGCACCGCGACGAGCCACGGCTCTTCCGGACCCGTTTCCGCCGCCTCGACCAGCCCGTCCGGCGCAGCCGCCGAAAGCACGAGGCCTTCCCCGAGCCGGCCAACGGCCTGATGGTGGCGGCTGTTGACCTCCAGCCGCTGCCCGTCCGCGATCGACGCGAGCCGGGTGCCGGGCTTCACCGCGACTTCATGCTCGCGGCGGGTCTTTACTTTCCCGGGAGTGTCGTGGACGAGGGGGGAAGGGCGCTGCGTCGGCAGGTCCTGGACGAGCGTGCCGCCGAGCGCCACGTTGACGACCTGAAGGCCGCGGCAGATCGCGAGGACGGGAGTCCCGGCGCGCCGCGCCGCGGCGAGCACGCCGAAATCGAGCGCGTCCCGTCCGGGATCGACTTCGACTCCCGCATCCGTCCGCGGCGACTCTCCATAGCGCGCGGGATCGACGTCGCATCCTCCGCCGAGCACCACCCCGTCGAACTCCCCCGCCGCGGGCTGATCGGGGGAAAGGACCACGATCTCCTCCCGCGCGAATCCCGCTGCAACGAGCGACCGGATGTAGTCGTTGGTCTCCGCGCGGGCGGCGTCGCGGTCGAGGGTGAGGGCGATGCGCATGCGTGAATTGTAGCTTTGTTGTCAGTTATTAGTTTTTAGCTGTCGGCTGTCAGCTGTCAGCTGTCAGCCAGACGGGATCGGAAGACTCGCATTCATCTTTCAAACAGGACGGCCATGCCAAGGCCTCCCGAAATGCAGAGCGTCGCGATGCCCGTCTTCACGTCGGAACGCCGCATTTCGTGGAG
>DATNMZ010000227.1:0-7947 GCA_035602095.1 Thermoanaerobaculia bacterium | reverse complement strand
CAGGCGGCCGTACGCCTCCTTGCCCGGCGCCGACTCGAGCGCGAGGCGTTGTGAGTTGATGATGGCAATGGGACCGGTGACGCCTCCTCCGGGAGACGCGGACGCGTTGGGCGCGGGAGCCGCGGCACCGCTCTGAGCGGCCGCGATCGCCGTCACGCCGGCCGCCAGAATCGAAAGGGCAATGCGTTTCATTCGAAGCTCCTTAACGTAAACGCTTCCGCGGGAAAACGCGAGATGATAGCAAACTCCGTGGCGGGAAAACAGGAATCCCGACGCGGGAATTCCTCTGCCGGAAGGTGCCGGCTCAGAACGTCCGGCCGATCGAGAAGTCGAAGCCCCGCCTCTTGTCCTTCAAGCTGTCGATGGGGAAACCAAACTGGTCGATGGGCGTCTTCGGGGCCAGGTTGAAGGAATAGATGAACCGCAGGGGCGCCTGGAAGATCGGCAGGAAGATCCGGAGCTCCACACCGACGGAGGTCCGGATCCCGGCCAGGCTGATGTTCTGGCTTTCGTGGAAGGAGTTCCCGGCGTCGCCGAAAGCCAGCAGTTTCGCCGGCCCGACCGTCGCGAAGACGTACTCCGCGTTCACCACGAAGTACTTGTTGCCCCCCAGGATGCGCCCATCCTCGTCCGTGAAGATCTGCTGGTGCTTGTCGAGCGGGATCACGGAACCGGCCCGGTATCCGCGAAGGCTCTGCTCGCCGCCCAGCTGGAACCGCTCGTAGATCGGAACTCCCTGACCCGAGTAGGGGCGCACGTAACCGGCCTCGCCGTTCAAGGCGACGTAGGAGTGCCGCGGGAAGCGAACGGGGATGTAGATGGAACCGCCGATGAGCGGCTTCAGAAAGTTCGTCGTGCCCCCGAGATAGCTTCCGGCGATCTGCGTCGTGAGGTAGAAGCGGTGGCCGGCGTTCGGGTCGAAGGGATCGTTGCGGCTGTCGAACCGATACCCGGGAGTGAACGACGACGTTTGGCCGAGGACCTGAGTGAACTTGTCGGGGGGCGCCGGCTGCCCGGGAGGGACGGCGGCTCCCCGCACCGGAAAGTTCGATTTGACGTCTTCATACTGATACAGCACTGACCAGCTGTCGAAGAGGCCGAGCCCCTTCCCGTAAAAAGCGGTGCCCCCCGTCCGCCGCTCGTCGATGTTCAAGTAAGTGACGTTTCTCTTGAAGAGCGACGCCCCGACGGTCTGGTTGCGGTCCATGAACCAGGGGACCGTGTAGGAAATATCGTAGTAATCGGAGATCTTGCCGACCTGAGCGGAAGCGCCGAGCACCTCGCCGCGCCCCAGGAAGTTGCGCGTCTGGAAGGAGAACTGACCGAAGAATCCGTCGAGCGCCGAGTAGCCTGCCCCGAACTGAACTTCGTTCTTGGAGGTTTCCGTGCCCTTCAAGGTGAGATCGACCTTCTTGTCTTCGGGACGGACGCGGAAGTCGGGCTCTTCGGCGATCTTGAAATAGCCGAGCTGCTGGAGCTTCTGGAGGCTCTTTTTGACCGCCTCCATGTTCATGATGTCGCCTTCGTCGAGGGCGAACTCCCGGCGGATGACCTTGTCCCGCGTCGTCGTGTTTCCCTGCACCTCGAGGCGCCCGAGGAAAAACTTGTCGCCCTCATAGAGCTTTAAATCGACGTCCACGCGGTGGTTCCCCACGTCGCGGTAGGTCGGATCGGCAAACCAGTAGATGTATCCGCGAGACTTGTACTGCGACTCGATCCGCGACAGCGCCTCGATCAGGTAGTCCCGGTTCAGCACGGCTCCCGGCGGCAAATCGGCGAATTCGCGCAGAAGTCGCTCACGCGGAATCACGAGCCCCTCGTCGCCCTCCGCCGGCTGGCCGGTCTGATTCACCTTCACGATCTGGATCTGGTTTACGAAGAACTGGTCCCCTTCGAGGATCGGAATGGTGATCCGGATGCGCTTCTTCTGTTTCTTGGCCGGAGCGGCAGGGTTCTTGACGAACACCTCGAGGATGGGGTCTTTGACGACCACGTCCTTGTACCCCTTCGCGTGATACACGGCCTTCAGGTTTTCGACGTCCGCGTCGTAGTTTGCCTGACTGTAGGTGGTGCTCGTCTCCGAGAGCAGGCGGAACCAGGTATTCACCTTCGTCTTCTTCATCGCCTGGCGAAGGCGCATCTCGGAATACACGTGGTTCCCTTGAAAGTGGATGGAGGCGATCTTGACCTTGTCGCCTTCGTCGATCAGGAACACGACCTTCTTGTCGGTCTTGGAGAGGTCGTCGATTCGGTACTCCACCGTGGCACTGCGGTAGCCATTCTCGCCGTAGAGATCCGCGATCGCCGAGCGCGTTTTTGCGACGTCCTTGAGCGAGAGCGGGGCGCCGTTCTTGATCTCGGCCTTGACCTCCTTCAGCTTGTCCTTGATCTGGGTCGTCGAGACCTTCTTGTTCCCCGTGAACTCGACGTCCTTGATCGTCGGCCGTTCCTCGATCGTCACGATGAGAGTCACGCCGGCGGACCCCCGCTCGGCCTCGATCGAGACGTTCTCGAGGAGACCGACGTCCCAGAGGGCCTGGAAGTTCGAGCGAATCTTCTCGGGATCGTACGGATCGCCCACCTTCACGCCGAGGTAGTGGGCGATCGTGTCGGGCGAGACCGTCTGAAACCCGACGACGCGGACCCCCACGATTCGATCCGAGGCGGCGACGAGCTTCTCCGCCGCGGGCGTCGCCGGGGCCGACGGGGGGGGGCCGGGGGTCGCCACCGGGGCGGGTTCCCCGGCGGCCGAGGGGGCCGCGGGCCGGGCGGGGGGAGGAGTCGGGCTTGGGCCGGGTTGCGAGGCAGTCTGGCCCGCGGCGACACCGGCAGCCCAGAGGATCGCCAGTCCGCCGCAGAGAATCTTTCGCCTCAAGCCCGAGGCTCTCCAGACGCGGGGCCGGCGGCGGGCAAAAAACGCCATGAAGACATCGGCTTGCCTCTCCAAACGACCTGGGAGCTTATCTTCTTCCGCCTTTTGCCAGGGGTGCCCCCCGGCCCGCGGTCAGTGGCCCTGGCCGATCGGTTCGGGCTCGCGCGCGATGACGGTGAGCCCGTCGGGACCTAGCCGAATCTCGATGGCATCGAGCTTCTCCTCCCGGGACTGGATGAGCAGCTCGGACACGGGGTCTTCGACGAATTTTTGAATCGACCGGCGCAGGGGGCGGGCGCCCATGTTCGGGTCTTCCCCGCTCTGCGCCAGGAGCCATTGCACCGCAGCGGCGTCGATGTCGATCGAGGCGCCCTTCGAGGCGATGGTCGTGTTGACGTCATCGATCAACAGCCGGCAGATCTTCGTCAGCTCTTCGGGCCCGAGCGGGTGGAACACGATGGTCTCGTCGATCCGGTTGATGAACTCGGGCGAGAAGTCGCGCTTCAACTCCTTCAAGACGAGGTCCTCGATCTCCTTGGTGTTCTGAATCTCCTTCGTGCCGCCGAAGCCGAGCCGCGTCCGGTTGACGAGGTACTTCGTTCCGATGTTCGAAGTCATGATGATGAGCGTGTTCTTGAAGTCGACGACGTTGCCGTAGGCGTCCGTCAGGATCCCATCCTCGAGGATCTGGAGCAGCAGGTTGGCGATGTCCGGGTGCGCCTTCTCGATCTCGTCGAACAGGATCACGCTGTAGGGATTTCGGCGGATCCGTTCCGTCAGCTGTCCGCCGTCTTCGTGACCGACGTACCCGGGCGGAGAGCCGATGAGCTTCGAGACCGCGTGCTTCTCCATGTACTCCGACATGTCGAAACGCACGAGAGACTTCGGGTTCTCGAACAGGAACTCCGCGAGCCGGCGGGCGACTTCCGTCTTTCCGACGCCCGACGGGCCGAGGAAGATGAAGGAGCCCATCGGACGGTTCGGGTTGTTCACGCCGAGCCGCGAGCGGCGGATCGCCTTCGAGACGCCGACGATCGCCGCATCCTGGCCGACGATGCGGCGGCGGAGCGCGTCTTCCATGTGGAGGAGCTTCTCGGCCTCCTCCATCTCCAGGGAGGCGACCGGGATGCCCGTCCAGGAGGAAATGATCTCCTCGATGTCGCGGCGGGTGACCTCCTGCGTCGCCTCGCTGCGCTCGGCGGTCTGCGCCTTCGTCCGCTCGATCTCCTCCTTGAGCTCGATCTCGCGCTCCCGGAGGAACACGGCCTTTTCGAAATCCTTGTCCGAGATCGCCTTCTTCATCTCCTTGACGATCTGTCGCGTCTCCACTTCGAGCTTGCGCAGGTTCTGCGTGTCCGCGACGCGCTTCAACTTGACCTTCGCGCCCGCCTCGTCGAGAAGATCGATCGCCTTGTCGGGGAAAAAACGATCCGTGATGTAGCGGTTCGACTGGTAAACGGCCGTCTTGATCGCCTCGGCGGAGTATCGAACCTTGTGGAACTGCTCGTACCGGTCCTTCACGCCCTCGAGGATCTCGAAGGTCTCGATCTCGGAAGGAGCCGTGACGTTGATCGCCTGGAAGCGCCGCAGGAGAGAGCGGTCCTTCTCGATGTACTTGCGGTACTCCTTCAAAGTGGTCGCGCCGATGCACGAGACCTCGCCGCGGGAGAGCGCGGGCTTCAGGATGTTCGCGGCGTCCAGCGATCCTTCCGCCGAACCCGCGCCGATCAGCGAGTGGATCTCATCGATGAAGATGATCAGGTCCGGGTTCTCGCGGAGCTCGCGGATGATCCCCTTCAACCGTTCCTCGAACTGGCCGCGGTACTTCGTTCCCGCCACGATCAGCGAGAGGTCCAGCGCGAGGATTTTCTTCTGGGCGAGAAACATGGGAACCGCGCCCTCGACGATTCGGGTCGCCAGTCCCTCGACGATGGCCGTCTTGCCGACGCCGGGCTCGCCCAGGAGGATCGGGTTGTTCTTCGTACGGCGGGAAAGGATCTGGATGATCCGCTCGACTTCCTTGTCGCGGCCGATCAACGGATCGAAGCCGCCTCCGGTCGCGAGCTGGGTCAGGTCGCGGCTGTACTCCGCGAGGAACGGAAGCTCTTTCTTCTGCTTCGACACCTCCCGCTCCTTGATGAGCGAGATCGTCTCTTCTCTCACGCCGTAGAGATTGAAACCGCGCGCGGTCAGGAGCCGGCCGGCGACGCACCCGTCGACGCGGAGAAGCCCGATCAGGAGGTGCTCCGTTCCGACGTAGGGATGCATCATCGACTCCGCCTCGTGGGAGGCGTACGCCAGGATCTTCTTGGACTCCTCCGAGAGGGGCAGCTCGGCGGTCGAAGAGATGCGCTCGACGAAGATGCGGTCGCCCTCGATCTCGCGACGCACCTCCTCCGGCTTCACGTTGAAGCGGGAGAAGATCTCTTTGATGATGTCCTCCCCTTCGCGGAGGATTCCGAGCAGCAGGTGCTCGGACTCGATCACCTTGGATCCGAGCTTGGAAGCCTCGTAGCGCGCGAAGAAGAGGGCTCGGCGCGCTTTCTCGTTGTACTTCTCAAACATCGGAGCCCCTTGAATACGCGAGAAGAGTCAACCCGATCACCGCCCGGCGAAACCCTGTGCGGGCGATATTCCTTCCCGCGACATCAAATAGATTTTATCACAGCGACTTGCGAGATCGGGGTTGTGAGTCACGAGAACCGTCGTCATGCCTCGCTCGCGATGCAGTTCCTCCAGCAAAGCGAACACGCTTCCGGCGGATTCGAGGTCGAGATTGCCCGTTGGCTCGTCGGCGAGAAGGAGTCCGGGGCGTCGCGCGAGCGCCCGGGCGATCGCCACGCGCTGCTGCTCGCCTCCCGACAGGGCCCGGGGGCGGTGCGCGCGGCGCTCCGACAGCCCCACGCGCTCGAGAAGCGCGTCCGCGCGGGCAGAGGAGTCGGCGGCGGACATCCCGGCGATTCGGAAGGGAAATGCCACGTTTTCCTGGGCCGTGAACTCCGGCAGCAGATGGTGGAACTGGAAGACGAACCCGATGCGCTCGTTTCGAAAGCGCGCGCGTTCTTTCGCGCCGAGCGAATCGAGCGACTGCCCGAAGATCTCGACACGCCCCGTCTCGGGCCGGTCGATCCCTCCGAGCAGGTGCAGGAGGGTCGACTTCCCGACCCCGGATGGGCCCATCACCGCCGCGAAGGCCGACTCCTCCAGGTCGAAGGAAAGGTTCGTGAACACGGTGACGGGAGCTCCCTCGCCGGCGTAGGTCTTGGAAAGGTTCTCGGCGTGGATGGCGAGCATGAACGAGTTATCAGTTGTCAGTTGTCAGTTGTCGGTTGTCGGTTGTCGGTTGTCGGTTGTCGGTTGAAACTGAAAACTGAAAACTGTGAACTGAAGACTCTCCTCATCGCGACAGTCTCACCGCTTCGGCCGGCGCCAGCCTCGCCGCCGCGCGGGCCGGAAGCAGAGCCGCGAGGATCGCCGTCCCGAATGCGAACAGCGCGACGAGCACGACTTCCATCGGGTGGACCGCGAATGGGACGTGCGAGAGGAGATAGACGTCGCCGGGCAGCGGCACGAGCCGGAATCGGTCGAGAAGGACGGAGGCGGAAACGCCGACGACAACGCCGCCGGCCGTCCCGATTGCTCCGATCGCCGCGCCGAGCGTCAGATAGATCCTCGCGAGCGACCCGGGGGACGCTCCGAGCGACGTGAGCACTCCCAGGTCGCGCTTCTTCTCGACGACGAGCAGCGCGATGTTCGAGACGATGTTCAGCGCGGCAACGACGATGACCAGCGCGACGGTTGCGAAGATGACGGCCTTCTCGAGCCTCAGGGCGAATGCGAGCGGCGCGTTCAAGTCCCGCCAGGTGCGCACGCGGTACGCCTTACCGAGAATCGAGCGGGTCGCCGCCGCGGCCCGGACCGCCTCCGCCGGGTTCGCGAGCCGGGCCTCCCACGCGCGCGCGCCCTCGGCGATCCCCGAAAGCAGGCGCGCCGTCGCTTCCGGGATCTCCACGTCGGCCGGCTTCTCGACGAGGCTGCCGCGGCGCAGGCCGGCGACGCGAATCGCGACGGCGACCGGGATCGGACCGATCGGCGAGAGCCGGGTCCGCGAGGAAAGGAGCCGGAGCACGCTGCCCGGCTCCGCTCCGATCCGGTTCGCCACGGAGGAGGCGAGGCGGGCGGGAGGAAGCGAGTCGGGAGAGTCTTCCGGCATCGTCCCGGGCGCCGCGTTGCGAAACCGCACCGGAACGATCGCGCGCGAGGAGACGCCCGAGAGCCAGCCGCGGCCCTCGATCGCCGGCTGGGTCGCGACGACGCCGGGGACGGAAGCGAGAACGCGGCGGACGAGTCCAGGATCGGCGAGCCGGTCGCCCCGCTCGGGTGAAACCACGAGATGCGGGCTGCGGTCCGACATCTGAGCGCGGATCCGGTCCTGGAATCCCGACAGGAGCGACAGGGAGAGGACGAGCGCGGCGACACCGACGGAAAGACCCACGACGGAGATCGTGGAAATGAGCGCGACGTGGGCGCGCCGCCGCGAAGCGGCGAGATAGCGCAGAGCGACGAACGACTCGAACCTCATCGACAGAAGGGACTCGCCGCCCCGGCCTTCGATTCCCGATTCCCGTTTCCCGTTTCCCGGCTCATCGTACGGGCCGCAGCAACGGAAACAGAATCACGTCTCGAATCGACGCCCGGTCCGTCAGCAGCATCGTGAGCCGGTCGATCCCGACTCCCTCGCCGGCCGCGGGCGGCATGCCGTACTCGAGGGCCTCCACGTAGTCCCGGTCGTACGCGGCCGCCTCCCTGTCTCCCCGCTCCCGATCCTCCGCCTGCCGGCGGAATCGAGCCGCCTGTTCGGCGGGGTCGTTCAACTCCGAGAATCCGTTCGCGATCTCCATTCCCCCCGCGTACAGCTCGAAGCGGTCCACGAAGTCCGGGTCGCTCGCGTCCTGCTTGGAAAGCGGCGAGATTTCGGTCGGAAACTCGTGCAGGAACGTCGGCTGGATGAAGCGCTGGCCGGCGACCGCCTCGAAGAGCTCGGCCAGCAGTCTGCCTTTATGGCCCGCGAACCG
>DATNMZ010000226.1:0-2533 GCA_035602095.1 Thermoanaerobaculia bacterium | reverse complement strand
CGATGCCTGTGAAAGCCTCGGCGCCGCCGCAGCCTGCCGAGGAGGCCGAGGAGGCAATGAGCGAGGGCGCGCAGCGGCCTGTTCGCCGGATTGTCCTAAGCGAAGCGCTCTCTCGGCCGCCTGTTCGCGAAGCGAACGCCGCGGCCGAAAGCCGCGCAAGATGCTGAAACGCGACCGGTTACGAGGTCGGATCGCGCGCGGGCACGGATGATGCACTCTTCTCGGTCCCATGCCCGCAGATCCAGGTTCTGTGGATGAACGTGTCGACATTCTCTACGTCGAAGACGACGTCGCGCTGAGGGAATCTTCGTGCGAGCTCCTGCGGGAGGAAGGCTTCCAGGTCGCCGAGGTGGGAGACGGCGCTGCGGCGCTCGCCTACCTCGGCCAGGGACACCACCCGTCGCTCATCATCCTCGATCTTCAGATGCCCGTCATGGGTGGCTATGAGTTCATCGCACACCTGCGGAGCGACCCTCGCTTTGTCGACACCCCCGTTCTGGTCGTCAGTGCGGTTGCGCAGTCAGGAATCCTGGCGGGTCCCGATGGAGTCGTGGCCTACCTGTCGAAACCCTTCGAGATCGAAGCCCTGATTGGTTACGTCCGGCGTTTCGCGAGGAGACGAGGCCGCTGACCTGATCGGCGGGCGCAGCCCGGGATGATCGCGGTGGGCTCGATTCCAGGTGACTTCCAAATCGCCCGTCCCCCGCGCAATGAGATCTGGAATAGAATCTCATCCACCGATGAAGGATTCGACGGAGCCCCGGCACCGTCTATCGGATCTTGACCGGCGGAAATTCCTTTTCCTCGCCGGGACCGCGGCGCTCCTGCCAGCGGCGGCGGCCAGAGTCGTCGCTTCCCCGCTGCCTGAGGTGCCCGGGTCCAGGCGCCGGATGCTCCAGGTCAATGCCTACGCGACCGACGCCGAGACCCCTCTGGACGCGCTGACGACCTACATCACGCCCAACGATCTCTTCTTCGTGCGACATCACTGGAACCCGACGTTCCAGAACACGGTCCCCTGGACGCTGGCCGTGGACGGGGAAGTCGGACGTGCCCTGCGCTTGACCCTTTCGGACTTGAAAAAAATGCCGAGGACGAGCGCCACGTGCGTTCTGCAGTGCGCAGGCAACGGCCGAGGGCTTCACAGGCCGATCGTCCCGGGCGTCCAGTGGAAATACGGCGCCGTCGGCAATGCTCGCTGGACGGGCGTGAAGGTCAGAGACATTCTCGACCAGGCCGGATTGAAGGGGTCCGCGCGCCACCTCCACACCTTCGGCGCCGACAAACCGCCGGGCAAGGTGCCGCCTTTTCACCGGAGCGTCGAGATCGAGAAGGTGCTCGCGGACGGCCTGGTGGCCTACGAGATGAATGGCGAACCGCTCATGCCGCTTCACGGCGCGCCGGCGCGCCTGGTCGTGCCCGGCTGGGCGGGAGACCACTGGATGAAATGGCTCGAGCGCATCTCCGTGCAGCCGGAGCCTCAGAAGGGCTTCTACATGGAGACCGCCTACCGGTATCCGAAGCAACCGGGCGAGCCGGGCGTGGCTTTCAAACCGGAAGAGATGACGCCCGTCACCGATCTCTTCGTCAAGTCCAACATCACGGAGACGCCGGCGCAGGCGAGAGTAGGTACGCCGGTCACCCTCCGCGGCTTCGCCTTCTCCGGCGCCCCGGACATCGCGAAAGTGGAAGTCTCCGACGATGCCGGGGCCACCTGGCGGCAGGCCGTGCTCGACTCCCAGCACGATCCCTACGCCTGGCGCCTCTGGTCCTTCCGCTACGAGCCGAAGGCGGCCGGAAAGGCCGCGCTCGTCGCGCGCGCCACCGACAGCCGCGGCAGCGTCCAGCCCAAAGACGCGGTCTGGAACCAGAGCGGCTATCTCTACAACGGCTGGCACTCGGTCGAGATCGAGGTGAGCGCATGAGAGGGAGGCTGCGGATCCGGGCGTTTCTCGTGATCCTGGCGGCGCTTCTCCTGTGCCGGCCCGGCGGATCCGAGGCCGCTTCGAAGAAACAGAGGAAGTCCGCAAACCCAAAGCCCGCCCCCGTCAACTTCGATCCGAAGCTTCCGGTCCTCGGCACGCGCCTGTTGGAGTTTCCTCCCGGTGACGGCAAGGGCATCGCCGATCAGGCGTGCCTGGCATGCCACTCGACCGACATGGTCCGGCAGCAGCGCCTGACCGAGAAGCAATGGACGGCGAATCTGACGAAGATGGTCGGGTGGGGCGCGGAGGTGCCGGAGAGCCAGCGAGAGGCGCTGACCGCCTATCTCGTCAAGAACTTCGGGCCGGACAACGACCGTTTCCAGCCGATCGTCACGCGTCCGGTCGGACGCTGACGAGATTCGAGAGGCCGGCGCGTCAATTCCCGCCGCGCGATTTCGAGCCCGAGCTCACTCGGGAGCGTCCAGGACTTGCCGGACCTTGAAGGCGAGGGCATCCGGGGTGAAGGGCTTCTGCAGGAAGTTCAACCCTTCCGCCGCGATGCCGTGGCGGAAGACCGCGTCGTCCGTGTAGCCGGACATATAGATCAC
>DATNMZ010000225.1:0-8752 GCA_035602095.1 Thermoanaerobaculia bacterium | reverse complement strand
TCGCGCGAGAGGCTCGAGCGCGTGCTCGGCTACCTGTTCGACGAGAAAGAGTTCCTCTCTCCGCACGGGATCCGGGCGCTCTCGCGCGTGTACGCGGAGCATCCCTACACGCTCTCGGTCGGGGGCCGGGAGCATTCGGTCGTCTACGACCCGGGCGAATCGACGACGGGGATCTTCGGCGGAAACTCGAACTGGCGAGGGCCGGTCTGGTTCCCGATGAACTACCTCTTGATCGAGGCACTCGAGCGGTATCACCACTTCTACGGAGCCGGGTTCAAGGTCGAGTTCCCGACCGGCTCGGGCCGGTGGATCACGCTCGCCGGGGCCGCCCGGGATCTCGCCGGACGGCTCGCGGCGGCCTTCCTTCCGGACGCCCAGGGCCGGCGGCCGTGCTTCGGCGACGACCGGCGATTCGCCGCCGATCCCCGCTGGAAGGACCTGCTGCTCTTCCACGAATACTTCCATGGAGACACGGGCCGGGGGCTCGGCGCGTCGCATCAGACGGGCTGGACGTCTCTCGTCGTGCGGTGCCTCGAGAGCGTCGCCGCCGCCCGCGCGGAAGCCTCCGCCGCTCCGCCGGGACGTTCGGGTGTCTAGCAGGCTGCTGAAAAATGGATGCGGGCGTCGTGTCCGGCCTTTTGCAGTCCGTCATGCAAGACGACTCCCGTCGGAGGAGACTCCAGTCCTTGAAAGGGGGCGCGAGCAAAAGGCCGTCCACCAGGAGGTTGCGGCGGCGCGGGGGCCGTCGGCGGCGTTGCCGCTCTCGGACGTGTCGACGGCATCGCCTGCGTCGCGTCGCCTTGCAGCCGACCCCGCGGCGCTCGCCTCCCGACCACCGACAGGCAAACCCCCGGCAGTAGGGAACGCCGGCTTCGCCGGCGGTTACCCGCCTCACACCCTTTTTCAGCAGCCTGCTAGATCGAGCCTGGCCCGTCGGGGGGGAGAAACGGCACCACACGGCGCGCGAGCGCCGGAGGAAGCGCGGCGAACCCCGCGCGGATCTGCTCCGGGGAAGAGCGCATCGTGAAGTGCGTCAGCACGACGAAATCGTTCTGGAACTCCCCCGCGCGGTCGGCGAAATCCGAGATGTGGAGGTGCTCGTACGCGTGCGCCCGCCCGAGGTCCTCCGGCGCGAAGAAGGAGCACTCGATCAGCAGCACTCGCGCCCGGAAGAGCTCCGGGACGGCGTCGAAGATGGCGGGCCCGCAGTCGCCCGGGTACGCGAGCAGCGGGATCTCCTCCCGCCGCGTCACCTCTTCTCCGGACTCCCGGAGCGCCGCGATCTCCGGGCCCGTCCGGTCCGCGAGATCGTCCCGGAGCTTTCGCCGGACCTCCGAAAACAGATAGCCGACCGTCGGCACGCGGTGGCGCCCCGGAAGGAACTTGAGCTCGAGATCCCGGCGGAGCGCCACCGTCCCGCCCGGCGACGCGGCCTCGAGCCGGGTGCCGTAGCGGACCCGCTCCAGCCGCTCGCTGGCTTCCAGCCACGCGGTCAGGTCCGGGATCGACTCCGCGGGAGCGAAAACGCGCGCGGGGCCCAAGCCCGTCAGCGTCCGGCGGGAGGCGTGGTGCGCGAGCCCGGCCGCATGGTCGAGGTGGCCGTGGGTCAAACAGATCGTGCTGTACGCCAGAGTGTCGTCGGGCGCGCGCCCGAACTCGAGCAGCGTCCGAAACCCCGGCAGCTTGAAGAAGGACTCGTGCCCGGCGATCGAGACGCCCTCGATCGCGATGCCCGCCGCGTCGACCCGCACGCGGCCGCGCCCGGACGGGTAATCGGCGCTCATGGCCGAGGAGGCTATCAGTCGGGACGGGGGCCGTGAGGCGGGAGACGGAAGACGGGAGGCGGGAAACGGGAAACGGGAAACGGGAAACGATGCGAGGCCTTCCGAAGGGCCGATCTTCCTTCACCTGATCACCCGATTGATCACCCGATTGATCACCCGATCGCAGATCACTCGATTGTCCCTATACGCGCCGGATGCTCTTGTCCCTGTACGCGCCGGATGCTCTTCAGGATAATCGCGGCGTGCGCGTCGCCCTGTTTGACTACCACTTGCCGGCCGATCGGATTGCGCAGGAGGCGAGGCCGCGCGGGTCGAGCCGCCTGCTCGTCCTCGACCGGCGGACCGGAGCGATCGAGCACGCCCGCTTCGCGGATTTTCCCGGATACCTGCGGCCCGGCGACGTCCTCGTGCGCAACGACGTGCGGGTCCGGCACGCGCGGCTGTGGGGGCGCGATCGAGAAGACCGCCTCGTCGAGATCTTTCTCCTCGACCCGCTCGATGCCGGCCGGCGGCGCTGGCGGGCGCTTGCAAAGCCCGGCCGGCGGGCGAAACCCGATCGGGTCCTTCGTTTTCCCGAAGGAGTCTGCGCCCGCGTCGCCGCGGCCCGGGAAGATGGGAAACGGGAGGTGGCGTTCGACCGCGAGATCGACGGCGACTATCTCGAGCGCTGCGGGAGCGTCCCGCTGCCTCCCTATATCCGCCGGACGCCGGGAGGCCCGGATCGTCCGGAGGACCGCGCCGCCTATCAGACCGTGTTCGCGCGCGAGCCGCTCGCGGTCGCGGCTCCGACCGCGGGTCTCCACTTCACGCAAGTCCTCCTCGCCGCCGTGGCGGCACGGGGGGTCGCGATCGCGGACTTGACACTCTCGATCGGCGCCGGGACCTTCCGGCCGGTCACCGCCGACGACACGCGAGACCACGCGATGGACGCGGAAGCGGTATCGATTCCGGCGGAAACACTCCGGGCGGCGGGCGCGGCCCGGCGCGCGGGCGGCCGCGTCGTCGCCGCCGGTACGACGGTCGCTCGCTCGCTGGAGGCCGCCGCGGGGCTGGCGGCGGTTCCCGACGCCGAGCCCTGGAGATTCGAGACGGACCTGTTCATCTCTCCCGGGTTCGAGTTCCGGGCAATCGACGCGCTCCTGACAAATTTTCATCTCCCGTGTTCGACCCTGCTGATGCTCGTGTGCGCGTTCGCCGGCCGGGAGAGAGTCCTGGCGGCCTACGACGAGGCCGTCCGGGAAGGCTATTTCTTCTACTCCTTCGGCGACGCGATGCTGATTGCTTGAAGGGAAGAGTTGTCAGTTTTCAGTTTTCAGTTTTCAGTTCTTCACCTGCCACCTGTCACCTGTCACCTACCCGGGCGTCGAGCATCGAGCGAAGCGCGGCGGTATGAACGGCCGTCGTTCCGCAGCAACCTCCGATGAGGCGCGCGCCGGCGCGCAGCCAGCCGCGAGCGAGCGCGGCGTACTCCTCCGGCGTCACCTGGTCGACGGAGCCCCGGGGCCCCGGTTGGCCGACGTTTCCGTACGCGCCGAGCGGCGCGCCTCCTGCGGCTTCTGCGAGCGCCCGAAGGTCATGGCCGAGCGCCCGCGCGGGCACGCAGTTGATCGCCAGGGCGTCCGGCGAGATCTTGGAGAGCGCCTCGACCGCCGCGGCGATCGGCTCTCCGGAGAGGAGCCGCCCTGCCCCATCCGTCACGATCGAGGCGATCACGGGAAGACCCGTCGCCTTCGCGGCGCGGGCGGCCGCGACGAGCTCACGCACGGTGTTGTGCGTCTCCACGAGGATCGCGTCGGCGCCGGCGCGGGCGAGCTCGTCCGCCTGGGCGCCGTGCTCCGCGCGAAGCGCCGCGTCGTCGGGGACGAGCTCCGGGCGGTAGCAGTCCTCGAGGGGCGAGAGGGATCCCGCGACGAAAACGGGGCGGCCGGCTCCTCGCGCCGCTTCCCGCGCGAGCGAGATCGCGCGTTGCGTCCAGAAGGGGGCGTCGCGTTCCCGGCCGGCCTTCGCGAGCGTGCGCCGGTGGGTGCGAAACGTGTTCGCCGTCAGGATCTCGGCGCCGGCGGCCGCCTCGGCTTCGTGGAGCGCGGAGACGGCGTCCGGGTCGCGGAGGAGCGCCTCCGCACTCCAGAGAGGCGGCGGCCCCGCCGCGCCCCTGCGTTCGAGCTGCGTCCCGAGCGCCGCGTCCAAGAGAAGCGGAGGCCCCTCCACAAGGCGCCTGCGAAGCGCATCCGAAGCGGGCCAGGCGGGGAGAGGGCTCATCGAAAAAATAAGGCAGGAGCGATCTCCTGCCTTATGAAATATTGAAAACGACCCCTATCTACCTAATACATGTCGAGGTACTTCTCGATTTCCCATGGCTGCACCTTCGAGATGTACTCCGCCCACTCGGCCCGCTTCGCTTCGAGAAAGTGGGTCAGGATGTGCTCGCCTAAGGAGTCCGTGACGACCTCGTCCTTCTCGAGGTTGTCACAGGCCTCGGAGAGGTTGCCCGGGAGCTGATCGATGCGCAGGCGCCGCTTCTCCCGCTCGCTCATCTTGAAAACGTTCTTGTCCACGGGCTCGCCCGGATCCATCCGGTTCTTCACCCCGTCGAGACCCGACGCGAGCATGACGCAGAAGGCGAGATAGGGATTGCACGAAGGGTCCGGCATCCGGACCTCGATTCGGGTCCCCATGCCCCGCCGCGCCGGCACCCGGACGAGGGGAGACCGGTTCCGCATGGACCAGGCGACGTTCACGGGAGCCTCGTACCCGGGGACGAGGCGCTTGTACGAGTTCACGAGCGGGTTCGTGACCGCGACGAACCCCCGCGCGTGCCGCAGGATTCCCCCGGTGTAGTGAAGCGCCGTCTTCGAAAGCTGGTACTTCGCCTTCGCGTCGTAGAAAACGTTGTTTCCCCGCTTGTCGAGGAAGGACTGGTGCACGTGCATCCCCGAGCCGTTCACCCCGAAAATCGGCTTCGGCATGAACGTCGCGTGGAGGCCATGGTCGAGAGCGACTTTCTTGACGACGAAACGGAAGGTCGAGACCCGGTCCGCCGTCGTCACGGCGTCGGCGTATTTGAAGTCGATCTCGTGCTGACCCGGGGCGACTTCGTGGTGCGCCGCCTCGACCTCGAAGCCCATCTGTTCGAGCGCGAGCACGACGTCGCGGCGGGCCTCTTCCCCCCGATCCACAGGAGTCAGGTCGAAGTACGCGCCCTGGTCGTGCGTATCGATGATCGGGTCGCCATTGGCGTCGCGCCGGAAGAGGAAGAACTCGGCCTCCGGGCCGGTGACGAGGGTGTACCCGAGGGCCGAGGCCTTGTCCATCTGACGCTTCAGAGTGGTTCGAGGACAGCCCGCGAAGGGGTTCCCGTCGGGCGTGTAGACGTCGCAGATGAGACGGGCGACCATCTCTCCGCCGCGGTGCGCCCAGGGGTAGATGGCGAAGGAATTCAGATCCGGAACCAGGTTCATGTCCGACTCTTCGATGCGGGTAAAGCCCTCGATGGACGAGCCGTCGAACTGGATCTCCCCGTCGAGCGCCTTCTCGAACTGCGACCGGGGGATCTCGACGTTCTTGATCACCCCCAGGATGTCGGTGAACTGCAACCGGAGAAAGCGCACGTGCTCCGCATCGCAGACTTTCAGGATCTCCGTCTTCGAGAGTCCCCGCCCGGCGGGGTCGAATTTCAGGACACGCGCCTTCGCCATTTGGCCTCCATTTACTGCAAAAGTGTCACGATTCTAAGGTCACGGCGCAGAAAGTCAAGCGAGTCTCGCTCGAAACAGGCTGAAATTCTGCAGTCTGCACAGCTTTTTGTGCAAATTCGGTACCGGGCGGCGCCCCCGATTTCCGGCGGATGGGATTTCCGGCTAGAATGACCGCCCCGGTCCGGCGGACCTTTCCGAAGGAAATACCGATGAGCACCGTTCAATCGATGTCTCCGCGGATCATCCGGGCGAGGACCATTCGCAAGGACCTTTCGGGCGAGGAGCTTCGGGCTCTCGCGCGCCCGGGCGAAAAGACGACCGAGTACGGGTCCCCCGTCTACTTCACCCGCGTCAAGAGCCGTTCCGCGAAAAATACGTACATCGTCCGCGACGGGGTCGAGGTCGGGGTGATGCAGCAGCCGATCGAGAAGGCCCGGGCGGAGGAGACGGCGCGCCGGGTGCAGGAGGCGCTGCTCTCCATGGACCTGATCCAGGTGGACCGCCGGATGGGCGACAATCCGGAGGCGACTCTGCGCTGCCGCCTCTACGTCCCGGTCGAGTACGCCCGGATCGCGTACATGTGGCACAACATGCTCTTCCCGTCGGACTCGAGCTTCGAGCCCGATTTCATCTCGGTCTACGTGCCCGACTGGCCCGAGCGGCTCATTTTCTGCGACGTACGGGAGGGCTACACCTACATCCTCGGGAGCGATTATCCGGGCGAAGCGAAGAAATCGATGCTCCGGCAGGCGATGTTCTGGATCAAGCGCCGCGGGGGGCTCGGCCTGCACGCCGGATCCAAGATCCTCCGAGTGACGGGGCCGGACGGAAAGCTTTCGGACGTCGGCTTCCTCCTCTTCGGCCTCTCCGGGACGGGAAAGACCACCTTGACCCTCCACGACCACGGGCTCCAGCCGCCGGAATCCGCGATCATCAAGCAGGACGACGTCGTCCTGCTCACGCGGGGAGGCCGCGCCTTCGGCACGGAGGACGGCTTCTACATCAAGACGGAGGGCCTCGAGCCCACGCAGGCCGTGCTCTGGGGCGCGGCGACGCACGCGAGCGCCGTCTACGAGAACATCCGCGTCGCGGACTCGGGCGCCGTCGACTTCCTGGACACCTCGCTCACGTCGAACGGCCGGGGCGTGGTGCTCCGGAAGTTCATTCGCGGGACCGGCGACGGGATCGACCTCGCGCGGGCGAACAAGATCATCTTCATCACCCGGCGCAACGACATCGTGCCCGTCTGCGCCCGCCTGACCCCGGAACAGGCCGCGGCCTATTTCATGCTCGGCGAGTCGATCGAGACCTCCGCGGGCGACCCCACGAAGGCCGGCCAGGCCAAGCGCGAAGTCGGCACGAACCCGTTCATCGTCGGGCCGGAGGCGGAGGAGGGCAACCGGCTCCTCTCCATCCTTCGGGAAAACCCGGACATGCAGGCCTACATCTTGAACACCGGCTCGATCGGCGCGCGCGCCGGCTCTCCGGGCGAGAAGATCACCATCCGGGTCTCGACCGAGATCATGAAGCAAATCGCCAAAGAGGGAATCGCCTGGGACGAGGATCCCGACTGGGGGTACGAAGTCCCGCGGAGCGTCCCCGGAGTCGATCTGGAGAAATACACCCCCGGGACGTATTACTCCGATTCCGAGCACGCCGCCCTGGTCTCGAAGCTCCGCCAGGAACGGCGGGAGTGGCTCGCGAAGTTCCCCGGGCTCGACCCGGCGATCCCGCGCGCGATCGAGAGATAAGCAGAGAGACGGAGAGAGGAAGCGAGGCGAATCCGCCGTGGTCGAGGTCGAAGGGCTCCAGGACGTCGTCGCCGCCGACTCGTCGATCTGCTACATCGACGGAGACCGCGGAATCCTCTCCTACCGGGGCATCGACATCCACGAGCTCGCCGAGAAGTCGACCTTCGAGGAAGTCTGCTTCCTTCTCTGGGAGGGACGGCTTCCGAGGCGCGAGGAGCTCTCCCGGCTGCGGGGAGAGATCGGGCGCGAACGGCGGATCCCGCCCGAGACCCTTCAGTTTCTCCGGGAGCTCGGACCGGGCGCCGTCCCCATGGATGCCCTCCGCACCGCCGTGTCGGCGCTGTCGAGCCGTGACCCCGACGCCCGCGACGCAACGCCAGAAGGCAACCGCCGCAAGGCTATCCGCCTGACGGGACAGATGGCGACGATCGTCGCGGCCTTCCACCGCCTCCGGGAAGGGAAGGCGCCCGTGCCCCCGGACCCCGGACGCGGCCACGCGGAGGATTTCCTGCGGATGTTGAACGGCGAGTCCGCGCGGGCGGCGGCCGTTCGCGCTCTCGACGTGGCGCTCATCCTCCACGCCGACCACGAGTTGAACGCGTCGACATTCGCGGCGCGCGTGACGGCCGCGACGCTGTCGGACATGCACTCCGCGATCACCTCGGCCATCGGGACTCTGAAAGGTCCCCTCCACGGCGGGGCCAACGAGGCGGTGCTCCAGATGCTCCGGTCGATCGGCTCCCTGGACCGCGTGGACGACGACATCCACGGGCGCCTGGCGCGCAAGGAAAAGATCATGGGGTTCGGACACCGCGTCTACACGACCAAAGACCCCCGGGCCACACACCTGCGCGCGATGTCGGAGGAAGTCGCCCGCGCCTCCGGGGACACGACTCTCTACGACATGTCGCGCCGGATCGAGCAGATCGTCACGGGCGAGAAGAAGCTGAACGCGAACGTGGATTTCTACTCGGCGTCCCTCTACGCGATGCTCGGCATCCCGGAGGACCTCTTCACGCCGATCTTCGCGGTCTCGCGTGTTTCCGGCTGGACGGCGCACGTGCTGGAGCAGTACGCGCACAACCGGTTGATCCGCCCGCGGGCCGAGTACACGGGCCCGCCCTATCCTCAGCCGTACGTTCCACTCGAGGCGCGGTAGACGAGCCGAGTCAGCGCGGCTCCGACAGCGATGTCACTCGTCGTGTTCTTGCGGGGCGCCAACGTGGGCGGGCACCGGGTATTTCACCCCGCCGCCCTGGCTCGGGAAATGGAGGAGTTCGGCGTCGTCAACGTCGGCGCGGTCGGCACGTTCGTCGTCCGGAAGGCCGTCGGGGAGAAGGCGTTTCGCGCCGAGCTCGTTGCGAGACTGCCTTTCGAGACGGAGGCGATGATCGTTCCCGCGCGCGACCTCCTCGCGCTCGCGGAAAGCGAGCCGTTCCCGAAGACACCTCCCGGCGACGACGTGCGGAAGATGCTCACCGTTCTGGCGAGGAAGCCGAAGGCCGTTCCCCGATTTCCCATG
>DATNMZ010000224.1:0-4050 GCA_035602095.1 Thermoanaerobaculia bacterium | reverse complement strand
CGCCCTTGAAGAGATCGCGCCGCGTAGTTCCACTCATGAAGCCTCCAAAGAAGTCGTCAGTTGTCAGTTGTCAGTTGTCAGTTTTGGATCGGAACCGAAACTGAGAACTGAAAGCTGAGAGCTGACAGCTGACAGCTATTCATCCGGCAACTCCGGCTCCTCCTGGACTTCGCGCCGCGTGCCGGGAGCCACGAGATCCATCAGGAGCTCGGGGAGAGTCTCGGAAAACTGGCTTCGCGGCATGACCTTCGTGACGCCCGCGGCTTCCGCCCGGCGCGCGAGATCCCGATCGACGTGAGAGAGAAAACCGACAACGGGGAGGCTTCGGGTCTTGGCGGCGGCGCGGAGCGCCGAGATCGCCGCGAGAGCGCCGTCGGAGAGCTCGACGAGAGCGGCAGCCGTATCCGGTTCCGAGCAAGCCTTCACGAGGCCGGCGGCGTTGGTAAACCGTACGGGCACGTTCAAGTGCCGCGCGGTGGCCTCGACCTTCGATCGAAAGAAGAGGTCTTCCAGGCAGGCGACCACGGTCTTCGACATCGCGGGGGGATTGTATGACGGAGCATCCGAGGCGGTCTTTGCCCGGAGCCGGCTAGTACATCTTCACCAGGTCGAACGTGATGCGGTTCAAGTGGGTGTCTCGGTCGAGCCGCTGCTGGATCATCAACGTACCCTGAACGAAGATCTGCGGAAACAGAGTCACGGCGAGACCCAGCCGATGCCCTCGACACCAGCTGTGGAACCACCAGTCGTCGGTGTTGTACGCGCCGAGGACGGCGTCCCGCTCGATGTACTGAAACGTGTAGAAGCCCCGCACGTTGCCCGGCGTCCCGACCTGGCCGAGAACGACGCTCGCCTCGAAAGCTCGACGCTCTCTTCGTGCCTCGCCGCGCGCACCGAGATTGACGAGCCCGTCGAGGGAAACGGCGACCGGGACCCGGCCAACGGGAAAATGGAATCGCACGAGCGCGTCCACGATGTGAAATCGGGAGCCCAGTTTCAGCTCCCCGCGGCCATCCACCTCCGAGTAGTTCTGTCGGAAATAGGAGGGCTTCAAAGAATCCGGGTCGAAGAACCAGTACGAGGCGGCCGCGTCCACGGCAAGCGCTCCGCGGCCGCCGAATCTCCAGACAATCTGACCTGCGCCGACGCGCGTCCGGTCGCCTTCGCGCTGAGGGCCGACGAAGCCTCCCGCCGCCAGCGTGATCCGGGATGCGCCTGCCGGAACTTCCCACGCGGCGGCCGCGCCGAGCGCCTGGATGTCGTTGTCCCAGATCATCTCCGTCGAGAGGAGGGGCATGCCGAAGCTGCCGGCGCGAAGCTCGAACGCGCCCGGCTTTCCCTCGATGAAGTAACGGTCCAGGGTCGCGCCGTTCGACCGGTAGTTGTCGAAGTTCCTCGCGTTGTCGCTGTTCTGGTCGGTGCCGAGGTCCGCGACGGCGCGCGCGCCGGCCCGGAACCGGTCGGAGAAGACGAGGTCGAGCTCCGGCCGCGCTTCGAACCGTCCGCGGACGATGTCCGGCCGGAAGACGAGGTGCGAGAACCGGTCGTATCGTGCGAACAGGTCCCACTGAAAGACGACGTGCGGCTTCCGCTCCTCCTCGAAGTACTGTGCCTCCTGGGCGAAGGCCGCGCGCGCACACAGCACGAACACGGCGAGCCAGAGGACGCCGGTCTTCGACGAGTCGTCTCCCGCCGTCCGTCTCCCGCCTTCCGAGGGTTCTCTCAGGCGGCCGCCGCGGTGACCTTCGTCAGCGCCTCGTAGAGCTCGTTCACCGTCTGGAACCGCGCTTCGGGCTCCTTCTGCATGCATTTCAGGATGATCGCCGCAATCTTCGGGTCGAGCCGGGGATTCTTCGACTGGGGAGATGGCGGCTTCTCCTGGACGTGTTTCAAGACGACCGCGATGGGCGAGTCGCCCTCGAACGGGAGCGACCCGGTAAAGATCTCGAACAGCACGACGCCGGTCGAGTACAGGTCGGACCGGAAATCGAGATTCTGCCCGCGCGCCTGCTCCGGCGACATGTAGTCCGGCGTGCCGACGACGGTGCCCGCCGCCGTGATCCCCCGCTCCTGCGTCAGGCGCGCGATGCCGAAGTCCATGATCTTCAGGCCTCCCGTCGGCTCGATGAGGATGTTCTGCGGCTTGATGTCCCGGTGGATCACGCCGACTTCGTGGGCGGCGGCGAGGCCGGCGCACATCTGCTTGGCGATCCGCAGAGCCGCCGGCGTGGGAAGGAGCTGCCCCTGTTCGATCAGGTGTTTCAGCGTGATCCCCTTGACGAACTCCATCGAGATGTAGCGTAGCCCGCCCGACTCGCCGAGGTCGTGCGTGCGGAGAATGTTCGGGTGCGTGATCTTTCGCGCGAGCCGGATCTCCTGCTTGAAACGATCGAGGAGCGTCGGGTCCGCGGACAGCGCTTCGCTTCGGAGCGTCTTGATCGCGACCAGGTCCTCGAGATCGCGGTCGAGGGCCTTGTAGACGATCCCCGTTCCGCCTTTCCCGAGAACCGACTGGATCTCGTATCGGGACGCGAAGACCGTCCCGGCGTGCAGCTCCGCGGCGCCGGAGCCCGCGCCGCCGACGGTCACGGCGGACGACATCCGCGCCCGCGCCGCCGTCGCGGCGGCAGACTTCTCCTCGCCGAGATTCATCGTCAGCGCGCTGACGTACTTCTCGAGCGCTTCCTTCTCCTTCAGCTCCTCGATCATGGCCCGGAAGGAGCGGGCGAGGATGCCGATCTCGTCCTCCGACTCGATCGGGAGGTCCGGGGTCTCGAGGTTCCCGACGCGCACCTCCTCCGTCGCGCGCAGCAGCCTCGCGAGGGGGCCGGTGATGCGCCGGGCGAGGACGAACGAGAGGATGAACGCGACGACCAGCGCGGCGAGACCGACGGAGATCTGTGTGTTCTGGATCGTGCGGAATGCGGCGAGCTCTCTTTCGCGGCTCCGGAGAGCGACCGCGGAGCCGACGAGCGCGTCCGTCGAGGAGCGCACCGGCAGGAAGTATGCGAGGTACGTGTCGCCCGAGAGCTCGAGCGCGAGCGGGCCGATCGTCCGGCCCTGGCGAAAAACGGCGTTCACGAGATCCGGCCGGCGCCGAACGGCGTCGAGGACTCCGCCGCTGCGCTCCTGCAGCGTCGAGGCCGCGAGAGTCGGACGGCCCGGCCCCTGGAGGCTTCCCTCGTCCGCCAGGAAGACGACCTCCGCGTTCATCAGCGACTTGAAGGCGATCGCGACGTCGTTGTTGATCTGGAAAGCCGCCGCGATCACGCCGACGATCTTCGTTCCGCCCTCCAGCACCGGCGCAGCGACCACGTTGTACAGCCTGCCGCCGGAGAGCCAGATTCCCTGAGTCTTCTCGCCGGAGAGCGCTCCGGAGATCGTCGGGACGCGCGCGAGGTCGGCCGAGTAGGGGAGGGGCTTGTCGGTCCTCAGAAACGCGATCCCCTGCGGATTCACCGCGAGGAGAAAATCGGCACGCGTGCTCGATGCCTGCTCGTTCTTCAGCGTGTCGAACGCCGACGCGGGATCGACCTCGCTCGTCATCATCGAAATGATCCCGGCGTTGTTGACGACCACGGCGAGCGCGCGCTGGAGCTCGGCGTACCGGTTCTGCTGGAACGACTCCCAGGCCGGCCCCGCCTTCTTCAGGTCTTCTTCGATCTTCGCGTCGGCCACCCCCCGCGCGCGGAACGCGGAGATCGCGATCGCACCACCGACGGCGATCAGAATCAGGAGCGCCGCCGCGAAGAAGATCTTGAGAGTGAGCGAGAAGCGCGGCGGTCTCGGGGGCGGGAGCTTCAGTCCCCGGATCGGAATGTTCGTCCCGGTGACCGCGGCGGCCGGGTCAGTATCGGGAGTCATCGGAGGCAGTCTGCGGCGGGTAGTCCTTTCCGTACTTGTTCTTGTGCGCCTGCGGACGGTACTCCGAAGCGTCGAGGGAGAGTGCCAGGGGCGTCTCCGCATGGGCGCGGACATTCACGGAGGCCTGCGTTTCTCCCCCCTCTTCGTGCCACGCCTTCACTTCCCATTTGCCCGGCGGGACGTTCT
>DATNMZ010000223.1:0-2885 GCA_035602095.1 Thermoanaerobaculia bacterium | reverse complement strand
GAGGACGTCGAGCCGGCGGTACTTCCCCTCGGCTGCCGCGACCATGTCCTGCGCTCCGCCGGCGCCGGATACGTCGGCGTGGACGAAGAGCGACTCGCCTCCCGCGCCCTCAATCTCCGCGACGGTCTTGCGGCCAGCATCGTCGTTGACCTCGGCCACGACCACCCTCGCCCCCTCCCGCGCGAAAAGGAGCGCCGACTCCCGGCCAATGCCGCTTCCGGCCCCCGTGACGATCGCGACCTTCTCCTGCAGCCTTCCCATTTCAGCCTCTCTCGAAAAACCGGCCCCGCTCCCAGCTCGTGACGGCCTCGTCGAACTTCCGCTGCTCGGTTCTCAGGAAGTGCAGATAGTGGGCGACGACTTCCTCGCCGAAGGCTTCCTTCGCCAGGCGGCTCGCCTCGAGAAGCGCGATCGCGTCGCGCAGGTTCCCGGGAACGCGCGGCAGGGCCTTCGCCGCGTAGACATCGCCGGCGAATGGGGGCGGCGGCTCGACGCGTCCGGCCACTCCCGCCAGGCCCGCGGCGAGGGTCGCCGCCCAGGCCACGTACGGGTTCGAGTCGGCGCCCGGGATGCGGCACTCGATCCGGAGCGCGCGGCCTTCCCCGACGACGCGAAAACCCGCCGTTCGGTTGTCCACGCTCCAGGCGATCGTCGTCGGGGCGAACGAGGCGCTCTGGAAGCGCTTGTACGAATTGACCGAAGGCGCCCAGAACGCCGTCAGCTCGGCCGCGTGGGCGAGGAGGCCTCCGAGGAAGAACCGGAACGTGTCGCTGCACTCGATTCCTCCGAGCTTTTTTCCGCCGGAAAAGACGTTCGTCTCTCCGCGCGGGTCCCAGAGCGAGATGTGCTGGTGAAGGCCGCTTCCCGCGAAGCGCTCGTCCCACTTCGCCATGAACGTGATGGCGAGGCCCTTCTCGTGCGCGATCTCCTTGGCCGCGTGCTTCGTCACGACGTTGCGATCCGCCTGCTCGACGAGGTCGGAGTACTCGACGTTGATCTCCTGCTGTCCGGGACCCCACTCCCCTTTGCTCCCTTCCGTCGGGATCCCGCTCTTCTCGAGCGCCCGGACGAGCGCCCCGATCACCGGCTCCTCCCGGGTCCCGGCGAGAAGGTGGTAATCCTCGATGTAGGTGCCGAAGGGAACGAGGTCGTGCCAGTGCTTCTCGCGCGCCGAGTCGTACGTCTCTTTGAAGAGGTAGAGCTCGAGCTCCGCGCCTCCTCTGGCCAGCAAGCCCATCTGCGCCGCGCGATCGACCTGGCGCGTCAGAATCCTTCGAGGCGCGACCTCGATCGGCTCGCCTGTGTCCCGGACGGGATCGCACAGGACCAGCGCTGTCTTCGGCAGCCAGGCCGCCCGGCAAAGCGTCGTCCAGTCCGGACGGCATCGCATGTCGCCGTAGCCGCTCTCCCAACTCGTGAATGCGTAGCCGGGGACCGGATCCATCTCCATGTCGCAGGCGAGGACGTAGTCGCACGCGTGCCATCCCTGCTCGGCGACCTGCCGGGCGAAGAAGCGGCCCGTCAGCCGCTTGCCGAGAAGCCTCCCGTACCAGTCGGGGAGGACGGCCAGCACGGTCTCGATCGACCCTTCCTCGATCGCGTTCAAGAGCTCCTCGCGCGTCAAGCCCCCCATGGCTTCATTCCTCGCTGAAGAAGACGCTCTTCGTTTCGGTGTAGTGCTCGAGCGCGGCGAGGCCGAGCTCGCGCCCGAGACCGCTCTCCTTGACGCCGCCGAACGGCGCTTCGAGAAAGACGCTCCGGCTGCTGTTGACCGAGAGGACGCCCGTCTCGACCGCGCGCGCCACTCGCAACGCCCGGCCGACGTCGCGCGTGAAGAGAGAACCGGAAAGCCCGTACCGGCTCGCATTGGCGAGCCGCACGGCCTCCTCCTCGTCTCGGAACGGAATGATCGAGAGAACCGGCCCGAAGATCTCCTCGCGCGCGACGCGCATTTCGTTGTCCACGTCGGCGAGGACGGCGGGGGTCAGGAAGCTTCCCCTGGCCAGCGCCGGATCTTCGGGGATGGCGCCTCCCGTCACGCGCCGCGCGCCCTCCGACTCTCCGATCGAGAGCCACGCGCGAACTTTGTCGCGGTGCGCGGAGGTGATCAGCGGTCCCATCTCCGTCTCGGGAAGGAGCGGGTTTCCGACGCGGATCGCGGCCGTCTTCCCGGTCAGGTCCGCCACGACGCGGTCGTAGATCGTGTGCTGGACGAGAAAACGGGAGCGCGCGCAGCAGTCCTGGCCGGCGTTGTCGAAGGCGCTCCAGAGAGCCGAGGAGAGGCACTTGGAGAGGTCCGCGTCGTCGAAGACGATGCACGCGGACTTGCCGCCGAGCTCGAGGGAAACGCGCTTGATCCCGTCGGCCGCCCGGCGCATCACGCTCTTGCCCGACTCCGTCGAGCCGGTGAAGGAGATCTTGCGGACGAGCGGATGCTTCACCAGCGCCGCGCCCACCGCCTCGCCCGGACCGGGAAGGACCTGGAACGCGCCCGGCGGGACGCCCGCCTCGAGCGCCAGCTCGCCCAGCCGAAGCGCCGACAGCGGCGTGTCGCTCGCGGGCTTTAGGATCACCGTGTTGCCCATGGCGAGCGCGGGAGCCACCTTCCACGTCGCGATCGCGAAAGGGAAGTTCCACGGGACGATCAGGCCGCAGACGCCGAGGGGCTCGCGGAACGTGAAGCTCGCTCCGGGCGCGGAGACGGGGAGGGTCGAACCTCCGAACTTCGTCGCGGCGCCGGCGTAGTACTCGAAGCAGTCGGCGCCCAGGAGAATCTCGCCCCGCGCCGCGGCAATCGGCTTTCCGACGTTGCGGCTCTCCAGCAGTGACAGCTCTTCGACGTTCCCGCGGATCAGGCCGGCGAGCTTCCAGAGAATGCCGGCCCG
>DATNMZ010000222.1:0-3334 GCA_035602095.1 Thermoanaerobaculia bacterium | reverse complement strand
GATCTCGCCGGGCGTCCTCGCTCCAGGGCTCGTTGGTCACGGGAACCGCGAAGTCCGCCTCCCCCGACGCGATCGCGGCGACCAGACGCTTCGCCGAAATCGCCGGGAGGTAGGCCTCGGGATCGGCCTGCACCAGAAGGATCGGGCTGCTGCCCGCCGCGTCGGCGACGGCCGGGCGGCGGCCGGGAAGCTCCGTCCGGCGGCCCGAAGGGAGAGTCGAGAGGCAGCGCTTCGCGAGCCGCCACGCCCAGGGCGCCTCCGCGTCGAAGCGAGCGACGCCCGCGAGCAGGAGATCGAACTCGCCGATGGCCATTCCGTCCGCCGCGCCGGGCTTCCGCCGCTTCCGCCGGACGCGGCGCGCGGCGCGGGCCCGCGCTACAGGACCTCGAGGAGGACCGCGGTGGCCTCTCCTCCGCCGATGCAGATGGCGGCGATGCCGCGCTTCTTCCCTTCGCGCCGCAGCGCGTGCAGGAGCGTGGTCATGAGCCGCGCGCCCGAAGCTCCGATCGGGTGCCCGAGCGCCACGGCGCCGCCGCGGACGTTCACCTTCGCGGGATCGAGGGAGAGCTCTTGGATCGCGGCCATCGCGACCGCGGCGAACGCCTCGTTGATCTCGAAGAGGTCGATGTCCGAGACCTTCAGCCCCGTCCGGCGGAGGAGCTTTTGGATGGCGCCGATCGGCGCCGTCGTGAACCATTCCGGATCCTGCGCGACACCGCACCAGTCGACAATCCGCGCGAGCGGCTTCGCGCCGAGCTCCCGAGCTTTCTCCGCCGACGCGATCACCAGCGCCGCCGCGCCGTCGTTGATCTTCGAAGAGTTCCCGGCCGTGACGGTCCCCCCCTCCTTCTGGAAGGCCGGCTTCAATCCCGCCATCTTGTCGAGGGGCGCCGCGAACGGCTCCTCGTCGGTGTCGACGACCGCCGGAGGACCCTTCTTCTGCGGAACCTCCACGGAGACGATCTCGTCGGCGAAGAGTCCCCGCTTCGACGCGTCCTGCGCCCGCTGGTAGGAGCGGAGGCTGAACGCGTCCTGCTCCTCGCGGGAAAAAGAATACTTGGCGACGCACATCTCGGCGCAGTTGCCCATATGCACGTCTTTGTAGGGGTCCCACAGGCCGTCCTTGATCATGGAGTCGACGAGGACGCCGTTGCCCATCCGGTACCCGGTCCGGGCGCGATCCAGGAGATAGGGGGCGTTCGACATGGACTCCATGCCTCCCGCAACCGCCAGGTCGTATTCGCCGGCGATGATCGCGTTGCCGACGTCCATCGCGGCGCGCATGCCCGACCCGCACACCTTGTGGACCGTGACGCAGGGAACGGAGCTCGGGATGCCGGCGGCGAGAGACGCCTGCCGGGCAGGCGCCTGACCCTGTCCGGCCTGCAGGACGTTGCCGAGGACGACGGCTTCGATCCGGTCGGCGGACACCGCCGCCTGCGCGAGCGCGCCTCGAATCGCCGCGGCGCCGAGTGCGGAAGCGGGCAGCGAGGAGAGCTTTCCGAGAAAGGAGCCGACGGGGGTCCGGGACGCCCCCAGAAGGACGACGTTCTTCATGACCGCGATTCTAACCGCGGCGTTCGACGCAAGATTCCGGAGGAGAACCGCTAAACTCCCTCCCGCAATGCCGCGCATCCTGGCCGTCGATTTCGGAGAAAAACGGATCGGACTGGCGACGTCCGACCCGGCCGGACTCCTCGCCACTCCGCGCCGCACCCTCGCGCGCAAGGGGGACGCGGCGGCGATCGCCGAGATTCTCGCCTTCTGCGCGCAGGAGGAGGTCGAGGCGATCCTGCTCGGGATCCCCCGCTCGCCCGAGGGCGTCGAGAGCCCGTTCGCCGCGCGGATCCGCTCCTTCGCGGCGAAGCTCGCTTCGAAGACTCCCCTCCCGATCCGGTTCCACGAAGAGACGCTGACTTCGGACGAGGCTCTGCGCCGCCTGCCGCCGGGCGCCTCGAAAGCGGCGGCGGACCGGACGGCGGCGGCCGTGCTCCTCGAGGATTACCTGGCGCACACGGAGGGGCATCGGTGAGCGCGACGAGACGGGTCCTGCGGGTCTTCCTGCTTCTCGCGCTCCTGGCGAGCCTCGGGGGGGTGTACCTCTTCTATCGCCTCGAGCATCCCGCGCTTCCCGCGGTGCCCGCCCCCCGGGTGAGAATGGTCTTCCGCCCGGGAACCCCCACCACGCGGATCTTTCAACGGCTCGAGAAGGCGGGAGTCGTCCGGGATGCCCGCCTCGCGGAGATCTACTACCGGCTGTACCGGAGCGGATCGCCACTCCAGGCGGGCGAGTATCTCTTCAGCCGGCCGATGCCGATCGACGAGATCATCAATCGGATGGCGCGAGGCGAGGTCGTTCAGTACTCGATCGTCGTCCCGGAAGGCCTGACCGCGGAGGAGACCTTCGAGCTCTTCTGGAGCCAGGGGATCGGGGGGCCGGAAGCGTTCCGGCAGGCGCTCGCGGACAGCGAGCTCCTCCCCGGGCTGACGAACGGCGTCACCGACCTCGAAGGGTTCCTCTTCCCGGAGACGTACGTCGTCACCCGCTCGACCTCCGCGCGCCAGATCGTCGACCGGATGGTCGGAGAGTTCCGGAAGAACTTCACTCCGGAGATGCGGGACAAGGCCCGCGAGCTCGGCTTCACTCCCCGGCAGGCCGTCACCCTCGCCTCCATCATCGAGAAAGAGAGCGCGATCAAGTCGGAGGGCCCTCTGATCGCGGCGGTCTACATCAGCCGGCTGAAGAAGAGGATGCGGCTCCAGGCGGACCCGACGGTCGCCTACGCGATGAAGCGGGACGGCCAGTGGACCGGAATGCTGCTGCGCGGCGATTACACCTACGACTCGCCGTACAACACCTACACGAACGACGGCCTCCCCCCGGGCCCGATCTGCAACCCGGGTCTCGCCGCTTTGAAAGCCGCCGTTGCTCCCGCGAACGTCGATTACCTCTACTTCGTCGCGGACACGACGGGCGGCCACAAGTTCACGCGCACCTTCGAGGAACACTTAGAAGCGATCGCGGCCGCGCGCCGGCTCCGCGTGGCCGCGGCCGAGAAGCACCCCCGCCCGGCGCCGCCCCCCGTGGATCACCCCCGCCCGGCGCCTCCTCCGACCCCGCACCCGACCTCCGCCCCGTCGCTCTAGCCGACCCGTCGTTTCCCGATTCCAGAGCGAATCGAGATCTCACTGGTGCATAGCCGGATCGGCTCGGCGGCGATCTTCCTTCACCCGATCACCGGATTGATCACCCGATCACCCGATCGCAGATCACCCGATTCTCGCTACAAGCGTCGGTCTAGCTAGAGCGACGGAGCGGGGGTCGGGTGCGGGG
>DATNMZ010000221.1:0-2413 GCA_035602095.1 Thermoanaerobaculia bacterium | reverse complement strand
CCGCCCTCCAGCACGGAAGCACCCATGACCCTGCCGCGCAGTACGGCCGCGATACTCGCCGCGGCCGCAGCGCTGGCTCTCGCGGGGCGCGTCCAGGCGCAGACCATCAGCGAGTTCCCGCTGGCTCCGCGCAGCTCGCCGGCCGGGATCACGGCGGGACCCGACGGAAACGCATGGTTCGTCGAGGAGCATGGCGACCGGGTCGGCCGGATCTCCCCTTCGGGCGTGCTCGCGGAGTTCCCTTTGCGCAACGCCGGGAGCTTCGCCCGGGGAATCACCGCCGGCCCCGACGGCGCTTTGTGGTTCACCGAGCTCCCCGGGCGGATCGGCCGTGTGACGACCTCCGGGTCGATGAGCGAGATCGACATCCCGATCCGTCCCGCGGAGCCGGCCGGCATCGTGACGGGATCCGACGGCAATCTCTGGTTCGCGGACTACTACGAACGGATCGGCCGTCTCACGCCCTCCGGCGCCCTCACGTACTTCACGCTTCCGGCCGGCGTGGGTCTGCGCGGCATCGCGGCAGGACCGGACGGAGCGATCTGGTTCGCTCTGTCGAATGTCGGCCGGATCGGAAGGCTCACCCCGGCCGGAGCATTGACGCAGTTCCAGCTCCCGGACGCTGGCAGCGGGCCCTTCGGCATTACCGCGGGTGCTGACGGCAATCTGTGGTTCACGGAGTACTCGACGTCGCGGATCGGCCGGTTGAGCCCTGCGGGAGCTCTCACCGAGTTCCCGCTGGCGGGAGGCGCGACCCCGTACGGGATCACGGCGGGCCCGGACGGAAACATCTGGTTCACCGAATACTCCCTGGACCGGGTCGCCCGAATCACGCCGGCCGGCGCCATCACGGAGTTCGCGATTCCGACGCCGGGAGGATCGCCGGCCGAGATCGCCGCGGGACCGGACGGCAACGTCTGGTTCACGGAGTTCAACGGCGACCGGATCGGGCGGATCTCCCTTCACCCCTCCTGCACGCCCGATGCAACGACGCTCTGCTTGAACGGCGCGCGGTTCGAAGCGCGCGTCGCGTGGGCGGTCCCGTCGCAGGGGAGCGCGGGCCAGGCGGCCGCGATGGGGCTCACGGGTGACACGGGAGCCTACTGGTTCTTCACCGCGAACAACATCGAGCTCCTCGTCAAGGTGGTGGACGGACGTTCCTTCAACGGGAAGTTCTGGGTCTTCGCGGGGGCGTTGACCGACGTGCGCTACACGCTGACCGTGCGGGATGTTCAGACCGGAGCGGTGCGGGTTTACGAGCATCCGGCCGGCGTGCTGGAAAGCCTGGCGGACACCGCGGCGTTCTAGAGAATCGGGAATCGGGAATCGGAAATCGGAAATCGAGCGGAGAGCGGGCGGCCGCAAGGGCCGCCCCTGCGAACCCAAAGCAACATAAGACTTCTGTTACAGAACACTCTAGACATTCGATTCCCAATTCCCCATTCCCGATTCCCGATTAGACTGCCTGCCGTGTTGCCGCGCGATCTGGAGGTCTTGGAGCGCCTCCGCGAGAAGGGTTCGAGGGCGCTCTCCTTCCAGGAGCTCGTCCGGTCCTTTCGCGTCCCCGAGGAGGAGGAGGACGCCTTCCGCGAGCGGCTGGACGCGCTCGAGCGGCGGGGCGAGCTCGTCCGGGTCCGGGGCGAGAAGTACTCGGCCATCGAGTTCTCGAATCTGACGGCGGGGCGGCTGACCGTCCGTCCGGAGGGCTTCGGCTTCGTCCTCGTCCCGGGGGGCCCCGACCTCTACATTCCCCGCGCCGGCATGCACGGCGCGATGGACGGCGACACCGTGGTCGCGCGCGAAGAGCGCACGCGCGCCCACGGGCGCGGCCGGGACCCGGAGCGAATCTCCGGCACCGTGGTCAAGATCCTCGTCCGCGCGCGGGAGCTGGTCGTCGGACGCTTCCAGACGGAGGACCGCCGCAAGATCGTGCTCCCGTACGACCCGAAAGTGGACGCCGTCGTGCGCATCGCCGAGGGAAAGACGCTCGGCGCACGGGAAGGGGAGATCGTCGAGGCGCGCCTGACCGCCTTCCCGGACGCGCGCCGCGTGGCGCATGGAGTCGTCGAGGAGCGCCTGGGCTTTCTGGGCGAGCCCGGCGTGGACATCGAGATCGTCCTGCGCTCGCACGGCCTCCCGCCGCGGTTCCCCGAACCGGTGGTCGCCGCTTCCGAGGCATTTCCCGAAGAGGTGCCGGCGGACGACCTGCTCGGCCGGCGCGACTTCCGCGACCGCCGCATCGTGACGATCGACGGCGAGACAGCCAAGGACTTCGACGACGCGGTCGAAGTCGAGCGGACGGAGGGCGGCTACCGCCTCGGAGTCCACATCGCCGACGTTTCGCATTACGTCACGGAAGGAAGCCTTCTCGACGACGAGGCGAAGTCGCGGGGCACCAGCGTGTACTTTCCCG
>DATNMZ010000220.1:0-7516 GCA_035602095.1 Thermoanaerobaculia bacterium | reverse complement strand
CGCCGCCCCGGAGCAACGCTCCGAGCGCGGCCTCCGGCGGCAGCGCGGTCTCGACGAGGAGGAAGGAGACGCGTTCGCTTCCCGCTTCGACCGCATAGGAGACGAGATCGAGCTCCTCGGAACGCCAGCGGAGCGGAGCGGTCTCGAACCCCGGCGTCGCCGGCCACTCGTGGGGCACCAGAAGAGACTGGGCGCTCCGAAGCACCCCGGCCGCCCCCTCCCGTCTCGCCTCCGCCAGCGCGGCCTCGTGTTGGCGAACGCTCTCGACGGCGAGCGCCGAATGCGTCCCGACTTCGATCAGGAACTCCTCGTCCTCCTTCGTGAACGCCCGGTTGCGCTTGTTCAAGAGCTGGACGACGCCGATGATCTCCCCTGTCGGCGTGCGCAGGGGAGCGGCCAGAATCGTGCGCGTCGTAAAACCGGACGAGTGGTCGGTCGCCGGATCGAAGCGCCGGTCCTTGTAGGCATCGGCGATGTTGATCGACTCGCCCGTGCGCGCGACCGTGCCGGCGATGCCGCGGCCGATCGGGAGCCGGATGGGCGCGACCGCTCCGCCTTCGAGGATCTGGCTGACGAGCTCTTCGGCTCCCGGCTCGCGGAGGAAGATCGTGCCGCGTTCGGCGTCCGTCTCCGAAGTGGCGGTGCGGAGGATGATCCGGAGGATCTCCGTCGGGTCGAACGTCGCGGCGAGGGACTTGTTCGCCTCGAGAATCACCATGAGCTTGACCATCTTCGCGCGCGTCACGGAGACTTCCGCGAGCACGCGATCGAGCACCTGTCCCTCGAAGGACCCGATCGCGTCCGCGAGCGTCTCGGCGTCCGGAAAGCGCGTCTGCGGATCCTTGGCGATGGCGCGATCGAGAATCCCGAGCAGCTCCCGGGGCAGGTCGGGCCGAAGCGTCTCGGCCTTCGGCGGCGCCTCCGCGAGGACACGGCGCACCAGGCGCGCCGTGTCGGCATCGTCGAAGGGCACCTGGCCGGTGAACATCTCGTACAGGAGAACACCCATCGCATAGACGTCCGTGCGGACGCTCGGGGCCTCGCCGCGGAGCAGCTCCGGCGCGAGGAACTGCGGGGTCCCGGGAACCGTGTCTTCCTTTTCGCCCCGATAGACGGACGTCTCCACCGCGATCCCGAAGTCCATCAGCCGCGGGTTTCCGTCCTGACCCACGATGACGTTTTCCGGCTTCAGGTCCCGGTGGAGCACGCCGATGCGGTGGGCCGCGGCGAGCCCACGGCAGATCTTCTTGCCGATGGAGAGGCCGCGGCCGAGGGGGAGAGTCTTCTCCTCGTCTTCGATGTCTTTCAGCGTCCGGCCCGGCAGATACTCCATGGAGACGAATTCCTCCCCGTTGACCTCGACGAGATCGAAGACGCGGCAGACGTTCTCGTGCGTGACCTTGCGGGAGAGGATGATTTCGCGGCGGAGCGTCTCGCGCCGTTCCGGAGACACGCGGTCCGGACGGATGCGCTTCAACGCGATGTCCTGCTCGAGCTTCAGGTCCCGGGCGAGATACACGACGCCCATCCCGCCGTGTCCGAGCACGGACTCGACGCGATACCGGCCGCCGAGGAGCGTTCCGGTCGTCAGGGGATTGTCCGGGCTCGCCGGAATCGAGCCGATCGGAAGGCCTTCGCTCGTCGGAGTGTCGCTGTCGCGGGGCACGGTTCTCCGGATTGTATCGGGGCGACACGGGGGGGCGAAGGCCGCCCGCGGCAGGGCGTTGAAGTTCTTTGACTTTCCGAACGCGCGAGGCCAAGATTGCCCTCGCAACCCAAGACCCGCCGCTTTCAGGAGGAGTGAAAACTGTGACAAGACGCCGGTTCCGGTTCCACCGGATCTCCCTTCCTCTCGCTCTCGCAGCCTTTTTCGCCGCCGCTCCCGCCTCTCCTTCGGGCTTTCAAGTGATGACCCAGGGCGCGAAGGCGACGGGCATGGGGCTCGCTTTCACCGCCGTCGCGGACGACCCCTCCGCCATCTTCTACAACCCCGCGGGCCTCGGCTGGCAGAAGCATTTCGAGGCCCAGATCGGCGCCGAGTTCATCTCCAAGGTGAAGGGGGATTTCGAGGGCGCCAACCCCTACCCCGGCGTCGGTGTCGCGGAGAAGCAGCACAAGACGACGTTCGTCGTGCCGAACCTCTACGCGGTCATCCCCCTGACCCCCGAGATCAACTTCGGGCTCGGGATCAACGCCCCCTACGGCCTCGGATACCGCTGGGACGACCGGAATGGTCCGAATACCTTCAGCGGCCGGTTCGTCGCGCAGAACGCCGTCATCCAGACTGTGGACTTGAACCCGGTCCTGTCGTTTCAGGCGACCCCTTCTTTCGCGGTCGCGGTAGGCGCCGACTACCGTCTCTCCAAGGTCCAGCTCGAGAGGAACCAGGCCGCCATCAACCCCTTCACCAACTCGGAGGCCGACGTCGCGCACATCAAGTTGAACAGCAAGCTCCAGGACAACCACGGCTGGGGCTGGAACGCGGGCGTGATGTTCCGGCCCGTCCCTCAGTTCTCCTTCGGCGCCGCCTATCGAAGCAAGATCAAAGTGGACTACGACGGGCGCGCGACGTTCACGCAGATCTCGACGGGCAACCCGGCGTTCGACGCCGCCGTCGCCGCGGGCCTCCCGTCGGCGGGCGACCATCCCGTGAAGACGTCGATCGAGTTTCCCGCGACCTTGAACCTGGGCGCCGCGTTCACGTTCCCGGGGGACTTCCTCGTGGCGCTCGAGGCGGACTGGACGCGGTGGCGCAGCTTCAATGAACTCCTCATCCGTTTTCCGGACATCGTCGGGCGCGACCTCGATCGCCAGACGATGTGGAAGAACTCCTGGGCCTACCGGATCGGGCTCGAGAAGAAGTTCGGCAGGCTCGCGTTCCGCGCCGGTTACTACCGCGATAAGACGCCGCAGCCCCGCGAGGACGTCGGCCCCATCCTGGCGGACAACGATCGCGACGCCTTCTCGCTCGGGCTCGGGTTCGGGACCGACCGGTGGGGCATCGACATCTCCGATCTGTATCTGAAGGTCAAGGACATCAATACCCGGGGCCGGGTCATCAACGACAATTTCTTCGGAGCCTATAAAGAGGCAGTGAACATTCTCGCGTTCAGCTTACGGTTGGCTTTCTAAAACCAGGAGACCACGATGAAGTCGATTTTTTCGCGGCACGCGGCGCTCGCGGCCATTGTCCTCTCTTCGGCGGTCGGGGCGTCGGCTCAGACGCCGAACTTCACCAAGTACGTCGCCCTGGGCGACAGCTACGGAGCCGGATACGGCGCGGGATGCCTCGTCGCCCGCGAGCAGCGCTTCTCCTATCCCGCGCAGCTTGCCGTCGCCTTCGGGATCACGGACTTTCAGCAGCCGACGATCTCGGACCCGGGGATCCCCACCTGCAACGAGGTCAAGAGCCTCGCGCCGACCTTCGGGCCGATCGCGACCGGGACCGGAGTTCCCACGAACGCGGCGCTCGCCCGCTCCTACGACAACCTCTCCGTTCCCGGCTACAAGATCGCGGACGTCTCGGACAAGACGACGGACAGCGGCGGGATCGCGGACGTCGTCTTGCGCGGAAAAGGAACCGCCCTGAATCAGGCGCTGGGTCTGAATCCCACGTTCATCACCCTGGGAATCATCGGGAACGACATCCTGACGGCCGGAGGGGCCGCGTTCCTGCTGGACGGCGTCACGGCGACCCCGATGCCCGTCTTTACGGCCAAGTACAACGCGGTGGCGGCTTCCTTGAAGTCGAGCGGGCGAACGGGAGTCTTCATCGGAACGCCCAATCCGCGCTTCGTCCCCCTGGCCACGACGGTGCCGCCCGTCGTCGTCAACCCCGCGACCCGCCAGCCCTTGCTCGACGCGACCGGCCAGCCGATCCCGCTCCTGGGGCCGCGCGATACGGGCGATCCGCGCTGCAAGGTCGGGCCGGCGGGGAAGGTCTGCCCGCTTCCCGCGGGGACTCTCGTCACGCTGGGAGCGGCGGCGCCTGTTGCCTCACTTGGCGGCAGCTCGCTGCTCGGGCTCGGCTTCGGCATTCCCTGCAGCGTGAATCCGACTCTCGCGCGATGCGACTATCCCCTCCCCGACGGGGGCTTCACACCGCCGGCGACGGTGAACATCGGAGTGCTCCTCTATCCGGACGAGGTCCAGGCACTCGACCAGCGGGTGCGCGACATGAACGCCGTCATCCAGACTGCCGCGACGGCGAACGGGTTCAAGTACTTCGACTTCTACGCACTCTCGAACGATCTGATCGTGAACGGCCGGACGTACGGCGGCCTCCACGTCTCGACGGCGTTCGTCAGCGGAGGGATGTTCGCGTTCGGAGACGCCATCCACATGTCGAACATCGGCTACACGATCCTCGCCGACGAGCTGATCCAGTTCATCAATTCGTCCTACGGGACGGACCTCGAGCGGCCGAACGTCGCCGCGGCCCTCTTCACGCCCGACCGTCCGGCGTCGGGTAACCTGGTCATCACGGACCTTTCGGCCACGTTCACCGAGGCGGTGTGGCGGGATATCTTCAAGGGGTCCAGCTTCGGCCTCCAGGATGAGGCGATGCGGGCCGTTTTCCCGGGGGATGCCGACGAGCCGCCCGCGCGGAGCCCGGTGATTCGCGTGCCGCGCGCCCGCAAGTAGCCAAGGATCTTCATCGCCAGCGGAACGCCCCGGCGCCGTCCGGGGCGTTTTTTTCCCGGACGGGACGGGCGCCCCGGCTGGACGCCGCCCGGCCAGTCTGTTAGATTTCGCCGTCTTTCCGGGGGGTGTCCGTCCATGTTGATTCCCGCAACGCAGATCCGCGCCGGCACCCTCGTCATCTACAACGGCGAGCTGCACCGGGTTCACGGGATGGTGCACAAGACCCCGGGCAACCTTCGGGGCTTCGTGCAGGTCAAGATGCGCAACCTCCGCAATGGTTCGATGACCGAGCACCGCTTCGGCTCGACCGACCGCGTCGAAAAAGCGTCGCTGGACGAGAAAGAGATGGAGTATCTTTACTCCGACTCCGCCGGCCACCATTTCATGGACCAGAGCAACTACGACCAGGTCACTCTGTCGGACGAGGTCATCGGCGAGCAGATGAAGTACCTCCTGCCGAACACCGTCATCCACGTGGACTTCTACGAGGAAAACCCCGTGGGCATCGAGCTGCCGAACACCGTCACGCTGAAAGTGACCGAGACCCAGCCGGGGATGAAGGGTGCGACGGCCTCGGCGTCGTACAAGCCGGCGACGCTCGAGACGGGCCTCGAGGTCATGGTGCCGCAGTTCATCGAGGCCGGCACCACGATCAAGATCGACACCCGCGACGATTCCTACCTGGAGAGGGCGTGACACCCTGGCCATCGGTTCAGGCTTTCCCGAAGGGTCAGGTCGAATGCGGCGATGGCACCTGTCCGGGCGTTCAGGTCCAGAGTCTCGCCGCGGTACAGCTGCGCCATTTCGGCCCATCTTTCGTCCTCTCCCGAGGGCGATTTGTCCGCCGCGTGGACAGCATAACCAATTGAATCCATTGGGCTTTTTTGCTTGACGAGTCCGCTCGAAGTCCCCAATAATCGGTTGATGCGAAAGAAGACGGCGATTCCCGCTGCGGCGTTAGCCGCGCTCTTCGCTCTCGGCCTGTCTGCGCCCGCCGAGGCGCGAAAAGCGCACCGCGCGAAGAGCACCCAGCTTTCGCATCCATCCGCGCCGCTCCCCTCGAAGGCGCGCGCGAAGCGCGCCGGAAGCAAGCAAGCCGGCGCGAAGCGGAAGAGTCCGGCCGTTGACAGCACCTATCAGCGGGTGAGATTTGTTTCGTCCGAGCCCGCGGCCGTCGGGAGGAAGAGGAAAAAGACGTTCATCCGGCAGAACGGGAGCGGACGTGTTGTGATGGAACGCGGGAACTCCGCGACCGCTTCCGCCTCCGCTTCGGCTTCGGCTTCGGTAAGTCCGGTTCGCGACCTTCCGGGCTTTCTCGAGCCTCAGAACTACCCTCCCACGCCCTGTGAGCCCTCCGACGTCGTCCTCGAGGCCCACGTCCACGATGTGGACTCGGGCGCTTCCGAGAGCCAGGCAGAGCTCCGCGAGGAGTCCGAGCCGGCGGCGGAGCCGGTCTCGACCGGAGCCGGGGCGAGCCTCTCCCGAATCGCGCGACAGCTCGGGTCGTTCTTCCGCCCCAAGTCCTCCGATTCCGAGATGCGGCCCCAGGATGTCGATCTGGCGGGGCTCGTCTCCAAGAGCTTCCTGATCCCCGTCGAAGGCGTGGACGCGGCACGGCTCCAGGATTCCTTCCTCGCGTCCCGCCGCCACCACACCAAGCACCTCGCCATCGACATCGGCGCTCCTCGCGGCACTCCGATCGTCGCCACCACCGACGGGGAGATTCTCCGCGTCGTCCGCGAGCGGCGGGGCGGAAAGTCGATCTACCAGAAGGACTCGACGGGACAGTATCTCCTCTTCTATTGCCACCTCTCGAAGTACGCCGAGGGTCTTTCGAGCGGGCAAAAGGTCCGGAAGGGCGAGGTCATCGGGTACGTGGGATCGACCGGGCACGTCATCGGCGGCCCGCATCTGCATTTTTCGATTACGCGGGTCCCGGAAGACGCGAACTTCAAGAAGGGCCTCGCGATCAACCCGTACCTGCTCTTCCTGGCCGGCGTTCCCTAAGTCGAGTTCGACCGGGGCCGGAAAACGGGAAACGGAAAACGGGAAACGACTTCGCCTTCTTCTCCCTCTTCGTCTACCGTCTACGCTCTACCGCCGCTCCAAGAGCTGACAGACGATAGCTGATAGCTGACAGCTCAGACCCTCCTCGGGTCCTCGAGCGCGAAGAGCCGGTCCATCCAGAGGTTCGTCAGCTTCTCCGAGACGGTGTTCTGCCGCAGGCGCGCCGCCAGGTTGTCCCAGTCCATCACGTCCAAGAGCTGGTCCTGATTCATGCAGGAGAAGACGATCTCCTTCTCGCGGCCGGTCAATGGGTCCACGTGCCGCTGGAGACACTGGGCGCAGACCTCCTTCATCATGCACTGCATCGGCGAGTTGATCGACCCGATGCCCACGTGCCCCGGATTCAAGTGCGGGGCGAGAACGCCGCGGCGGGCCCTGGCGACCGCCGCCATCATGCGGTCGGACCCGATGACGATCAAGCGGTCCGCCTCGGAGAGCGGAATCGCCTGCGGGCCGAGCGACCCGGTCGCGTAGGCGAGCATCGATTCGAGGATGTTGCCGACGAACTTCCGGTCGTCCGGCCGGCGGACGGGGATGTTTTCCCCCCGGTCCACCGAAAGGACGAGCACGTCCGCGGCCGCCTCGATCTCGTCCCGCTTGTAGAAGTCCTCCGCCGTCCTGTAACCGGCGAAGTAGAGGACACGGTTGCCGAGTCGCCTCGCCTTCTTGCCGATCGAGAAGAGGACCGCGTTGCCGAGCCCGCCTCCGCACAGGAGGACCGTCCCGTTCCGGGGTAGCTCGGTGGCGGTCCCCGTGGGGCCCATGGCGAGGACCGGCTCCCCCGGCTTCAAGACACTGCAGAGCC
>DATNMZ010000219.1:0-6396 GCA_035602095.1 Thermoanaerobaculia bacterium | reverse complement strand
CCCTCTCGAGGAAGATGCCCGAGGCGAAGCCGGCGGCGCTCCCGACGCCGGGCCGTCCCGTGAAGACTACGACGGAAAACCAGGGCGTTCCCCGACCGAGATCTCGACGGACAAACGCGAGCACGAAGTCGAGCACTCCGTCGTCGTTCAGATCTCCTCGCACGAAGTAGGCATGGTAGATCCCGTAGAGGCTCTTCAACTCCGCGTCTCCGTCGGCTCCCGGCTTCCGATCCGCGTCGGTGGCCACCCGCAGATTCGGGTTGCTCCGGAGAAAGCCGTCCACCGCGGCTGCCTCCGCGGGCGTGAAGGGATACCCGCCGGATGCCGCCCGAGAGGCGGCCCGGGGAGACATCTCTTGCGCGGTTTGCGACGCTTCCGACGGCGCCGCGGACCGGTCCTGCGCGGCGGGCGCCTGTCGGCAACCCGGTATCGCGGAGAGAAGCGCGATCGAGAGCGCGGCAGCGAACGGGTGTTTCAAGTTCTCGAGTGACATCGCGTCGGAAGGCGCCGATTCTACGGCAGACTCCATCGGAACGGATTTCGGTCAGCCTGGCAACTCGGGCTGAAAGCTGAGAGCCGACTCTTCTGCTAATGTTGCGAGGGCTCGTGCGGCCGCCGGCGGGAGACCCGCGCCGTAGGTCCTGGCGGGGAGGAACTCTGAGGCAGGAGAAAGACAGTCTCGGGATCCGGGAGATCCCCGACGAGGCCTACTGGGGCGCGCAGACATCGCGCGCCGTCGAGAACTATCCGATCTCCGGCGAACGGGCGCATCCGGAGATGGTGCGCGCCTACATCCGGATCAAGAAGGCGTGCGCGCAGACGAATGCGGAATTCGGGCGGCTGCCCGCGGAGAAACTTCAGGCGATCGTCACCGCCTGCGACGAGGTCCTCGCCGGAAAGCACGGAGACCAGTTCGTGGTCGACGTATACCAGGCAGGGGCCGGGACCTCGTTCCACATGAACGTCAACGAGGTGCTCGGCGGGCGCGCGTCGGAAATCCTCGGCAAGCCGCGCGGCGACCGTTCCGCGGTCAATCCCAACGACGACGTCAATCTCGGTCAGTCCACCAACGACACCTTTCCGACGGCGCTTCACATGGCGGCGGTGTCCGTCGGCCGCCCCCTCGCCGCCGAGGTCGGCCGCCTCGCCGACGCATTCGCGAAAAAGGGGGCCGAGTTCGCCCAGGTCTTGAAGTCCGGCCGGACGCACCTGATGGACGCCGTTCCGGTCACCCTCGGTCAGGAGTTCCGCGCGTTCTCTTCCGCGCTCGCCCACCGCCGCCGCGCTCTGGACGCCGCGCTCGACGGCTTGCGCGGGCTCGCCCTGGGGGGTACGGCCGTCGGTACGGGACTCAACACGCCCCCCGGTTTCCGCGAGAAGGCGATTGGCCGGCTCGCCGTCCTCTCCGGAGAACCCTATGTCGCCGACCCGGACCCCCGGGAAGCCATGCAGAGCCGGGCGGCCGCCGGCGACTACTCCGCTGCCCTCCGGGGGCTCGCGGTCGAGCTTGGGAGGATCGGCAACGACCTCCGGCTCTTAGCGTCGGGCCCGGCGACCGGGCTGGATGAGATCCGCCTTCCCGCCGTTCAGCCCGGCTCTTCGATCATGCCGGGCAAGGTCAATCCGTCGCTGCTCGAATGCCTGAACATGCTCTGCTTCCAGATCGTCGGCATGGACACGGCGAACCTCCTCGCCATCGGAGGCGGGCAGCTGGAATTAAACGTCATGATGCCGCTGCTCGCTCATAACCTGACCCGCGGGCCGCAGCTCCTCGCGAACTTCCTGCCCATCGTGCGCACCCGCTGCGTCGACGGGATCACGGCGAACCGGGAGAAGTGCCGGCACTATCTCGAGGAATCGCCTTCCGTGATTACGGCGCTGACGCCGAAGATCGGCTACGCCCGGGCGGCCGAGATCTTCAAGGAGGCGGTCACGCGCGGCGTGCGGGTTCGCGCGGTCCTCCTCGAAAAGGGAGTCGTGACGGAGAAGGAGCTCGAGGAGGCGATGAGCCCGGCGTCCCTTCTGGGGCCGCTCGATTGATCGCGCGTCGCAACGGATTCTCTCGGCCGCCCGGCGCGGCCGCTCGAAGGAGAGGAGGAGCTGGATGACCTGGCCTCAAGACTGGCAGACCAACGTAACGTTTCTTCTCCGGTGGGGTCACTTCCTGGCGGGAATCACCTGGATCGGGATGCTCTACTTCTTCAACCTCGTCAACGTCAACTTCATGAAGGAGCTCGACGCCGCGACGAAGGGAAAAGTCGTTCCGAATCTCATGCCGAAGGCTCTCTACTGGTTTCGCTGGGGCGCGTTCTGGACCGTGGCGACCGGGCTCGTCTACTACATGCTCATCCTGCACACGGAGGCCAACGTCGGGCGCACCCTCGCCGTCGTCCTGATCGGATGGATCGTCGCGTGGCTCATCGTCGCGGTGCTGCTCCGGATGGCGGCCGCCGGAGGCGCCCTGAAGGACGGACGCGCGCTCGGCGTGGTGATCGCGGTCGTCGTGGCGGCGACGGCCTGGGCCGTCCTCTCTTTCATCCGCGACGGCGGCAGCAACCGGTCGATGGCGATCGGGATCGGCGGCGGGATGGGTATCGTGATGTTCATGAACGTGTGGATGATCATCTGGCCGCTCCAACAGAAGATCATCGCGGCGACGCGCGCGACGGCCGAGAGCGGGACGCCGGCCCCCCCGGACATGCCCAAGTGGGCGCGCCGGGCGTTCCTCGCGTCCCGCACGAACACGTGGCTGTCGGTGCCGATGCTTTTCTTCATGGGCGCGGCGAGCCACTTCCCCATCTTCGCGAGGCTGGGGGGAGGGTAAGTTCTCAGTTCTCAGTCATCAGTTTTCAGTTCATTCGATCCGGGCGGCCCGTCGCGGCCGCCCGTTTTCTTGCCCGCGTCGAGCTCCGACAAAAAACTGAAAACTGAAAACCGACAACTGACAACTACTTCTATTTCTCCGCCAGATAGTCCCGGACGATCTTCATATCCTCCCAGACGTCCTTCTTGCGCTCGGGCGATCGCAGCAGAAATGCCGGGTGGAAAGTGGGCATCACGCGGACGCCCCGGATCGTGCGCCACTGGCCGCGCATCCGGGAGATGGGTTCGTCGGTCTCCAACAACGCCTGGGCGGCGAAGGTGCCGAGCGTGACGATCGCGCGCGGGGAGATCAATCGGATCTGCTCGTGGAGAAACGGCTTGCACGACGCGACCTCGTCGCGCTCCGGGTTGCGGTTGTTCGGCGGCCGGCATTTCAAGACGTTGGCGATGTAGACGTCCTCCCGCGATCGTCCCATCGCTTCGATGATCTTCGTCAGGAGCTGCCCGGCCCGGCCGACGAACGCGAGGCCCTGCTCATCTTCGTCGCGGCCCGGGGCTTCCCCGACGAACATGAGATCGGCTTTCGGGTTGCCCTGGCCGAAGACGATGTTCGTGCGCGTTCCCGCGAGCTTGCAGCGGGGGCAGCCGGCGATGAAGGACTGGAGCGCGGGAAGGTCCGGCATCGAGCCGGGCACGAGCGCTGGCGCCGCTCCGTCTTTCACGCCTCCAAAATAGAGGTCGGAGACACCGAGGTCGCGGAAGTAGGCGAGCTCCTCGCGGAGAGAGAAACCGGACGTCAAGCCAGCGTTTCCGTAGCCGCCGGCGCGGCCCGCCGGGCGCGAAACGTAACAAACGCGTCCCAGATGGCGTCGGCGACCTCGCGCTTGCCCCGACGGGACACCGCCCGCGCCGGCTCCCCTCTCGCCAGAATCACGACCTCGTTTTCCGCCGACTCGAAGCCGATGTCGGAACGCCCGACGTCATTGACGACGATCAGATCGGCGCCCTTCTCCTCCCGCTTGGCCACCGCGCGCCGCTCCAGGTCCTCGGTTTCCGCCGCGAACGCGATGACCGTCTGAACCCGGCGCAATGGCTTGAGCGATGCGAGCACGTCGCGGCTCGGTGTCAGGCGCACCGTGGCGTTCCCCTCCTGCCGGTGCAGCCGGGTTGAGCTCGCCTCGGGGAGGAAGTCGGCGACGGCGGCGGCCATCGCGAGCCCGTCGCACTCGGGGAACTCCTGCACGAGGAGCCCATGGAGATCGGCAACGGTCTCGAAGGAGACGAACCGAATCCCTTCCGGCCGCGCCAGCGCGGTCGGCCCGGACAGGAGCGTGACCGCCGCTCCGCGATCCCGCGCCGCTTCCGCGAGCGCATACCCCATGCGGCCGCTCGAACGGTTCGAGAGGAAGCGCACGGGGTCGACCGGCTCGCGGGTGGGACCGGCAGTGACGAGCAGGCGCAGGCCGCCCAGGTCTCGGCCGCGGCTACCGCCGTCGAGCAGCGCCCGGGCGGCTCGAACGATCTCCTCCGGCTCGGCCATCCTTCCGACGCCCTCGTGCCCGGACGCGAGAAATCCCGTCGCGGGGCCGACGAAGCGCGCGCCGCGCGCGGAGAGCAGGTCGCGATTGGCGCGCGTCGCCGGGTGCGACCACATCGCCGACTCCATGGCGGGCGCCAGAAGCACCGGCCCGAGGTGCGAGAGGAAATACGTCGTCAGGAAGTCATCGGCGAGGCCGTGAGCGAATCGGGCCATCGTGTGCGCCGTCGCGGGCGCCACGATCAGGAGGTCGGTCCGATCGGCCAGCGCGACGTGATCCACCGTCGGCCGGTTGCGGTCGCCCCAGACCTCCGTGAAGACCTCGCGCCCGGACAGGACCGCGAAGGTGAGCGGCGAAACGAACTCGCGCGCTCCGCGCGTCAAGACGGCCTGGACCTCGATTCCGTCCCGGACGAGCGCCCGGCACAGCTCCGCGGCCTTGTACGCCGCGATGCCGCCGGAGACTCCCAGGACGACGCGGGCGGGCTGCATGGCATCGGGAACGGCCGGCGCCGGCGCCGCTCAGACGGCCGCTTCTTCCTCCACAGACTCCGGCGCCGCCTCGACGCCGTCGGCGTCCTCGAGGACCCCGCCCTCCGCGCCGTAGTCCCAGCGGACGCGGTTCTCCTCGAACTCCTCCGCCGCGAGCCGCGTGGGCTTCGTCGGCCGGTCGGCTTCGATCTTCGGGCGCGCTCCCCGCATCAGCTGCTCGGCGCGGCGGGCGATCAGGAGGACCAGACGGAACTTGCTGTCGACTCCCTCGGGGATGTTCTGGATCATCGAAAGAACCTCACTCTCACAACTTTCAGACTTTTCAGCGGAATTCCTTGCGGATGCGCTCGAGGCGCGCCGCCTGGCGGGCCGGCGTCAATCGCCTCGCCCGAACGATGGATTGTAACTCAAGAGTCGCGCGATCGAGATCGTCATTCACGATAAGGTACTGGTAATCCAGCGCTTCCCGGATCTCCCGCGCGGCATTGATCAGGCGTTTGCGGATGATTTCCTCGCCGTCCAGCCCCCGCAGACGCAGGCGCCGCTGGAGCTCCGGCTGGGAGGACGGCGCGATGAAGATCATGATCGCGTCGGGATAGGCCCGGCGCACGTCCCGAGCGCCCTGGACGTCGATGTCGAGAACCACGTCCTCTCCGGCGGCGAGGTGTGGAAGCACTTCCGCCTTGGATGTTCCGTAGATGTTGTCGTGGACGTTGTTGTGCTCCAGGAATTCGTCCCGCTCCACCATTCGCTGGAACTCGGAGACGGAGGTGAAGTGGTACTCGCGCCCCTCCGTCTCGCCGGCGCGCATCGGTCGGGTCGTGTGCGAAACGGCGAAGTGGAGCGGTTCTCCGGGCGGGTCCGCGAGCAGCCGCCGGATCAGCGTCGTCTTGCCTCCGCCCGACGGAGAAGAAACGATGAAGAGATCTCCGCGCGCCGTCGAAGTCATTCGACGTTCTGAACCTGCTCGCGGATCTTCTCCGTCTCCGACTTCATGTCGAGGACGTCGCGGACGAGCTGGAGATCCTTCGCCTTCGAACCGAGCGTATTCAACTCCCTCAGGATCTCCTGGGAGAGGAACTCGAGCTTCTTGCCGACCGGACCCGTGGAGCCGAGAAGCTCCAAGAACTGCGCGAGATGGCCCTGAAGCCGCTGGAGCTCTTCGGCGACATCCGCGCGGTCGACGGCGAGCGCGGCCTCCTGCTCCAGCCGGCCGGAGTCGAGGGGAAGATCCGGGACGAGAGCCGCCAGGCGCTCCCGGAGGTTCCCGAGCAGCCGGGCCGCGATCTCGCCGCGCCGCGCCGCGAGCTCGGCGGCCTTCTTCTCGAGATACGCGATCCGCTTCGCGAAATCCGCGGCGACCTCGCGTCCCTCGGCCTCGCGCATCGCGACGAGGGCGGATGCCGCCGCCTCCGCAACCTTCTCGATCGCCGCGATTTCCTCGGCCGAGAACTCCCCTGCCGCGCTTTCGATCGAGAGGGCGCCGGGAATGGAGAGAAGGTCGCGCGCTTCGAGGCGCGCCTCGACCGAGAGTTTCACGGCGA
>DATNMZ010000218.1:0-6625 GCA_035602095.1 Thermoanaerobaculia bacterium | reverse complement strand
GACCCCCGGTGACCGTTCAACCGGGGGCAGCTTCGAAGCAACGGAGCGTGGAGTGATGGGGATCTGGATCAGCGCCGGAGTCTTCGGGGCTGTCTTCCTTCTGACGTCTCTCGCGGAGACGATTCATCCCCTGCGCCGCCGGATCGAGCCGAGGCTGCGCCGGACGGTTCGAAACCTTTCGACGGGCGCCCTGTCGCTCGCCGCCGTGACGCTCCTGCAGGCGCCTCTGTTGACCCCCGTCGCCGACTGGTGCGAACGCCACGGGGGCGGGCTGCTGCGTCTCGTGCACCTGCCGCGGGCGATCGAAACCGTCCTCGCCGTTGTGCTCCTCGACTACACGCTCTGGCACTGGCATCGCATCAACCACCGCGTCCCCTTCTTCTGGCGGTTTCACGTCGTCCACCACGTCGACCGGGACATGGATGCCTCGACCGGCGTGCGGTTTCACTTCGGGGAGATGGCGCTTTCCGTGGGGTGGCGGGCTCTTCAGGTCGCCGCGATCGGTCCGTCCGCCCTCGGGCTCTGGCTCTACCAGGTTCTTCTCGCCTCCTCCGTCCTGTTCCACCATTCGAACACCCGCCTGCCCGTCCGCATCGAGCGCGCCCTCGTCCGCTTCATCGTGACGCCTCGAATGCATGGGATCCATCACTCGGACTGGCGCAACGAAACGGACAGCAACTGGTCGAGCCTTCTCTCCGTATGGGACGTTCTGCACCGCACCCTTCGGCTGAACGTCCCGCAGTCCGAGGTGGTCGTCGGCGTTCCGGCGTATCGCGATCCCTCCGACGTGACCCTGCCGCGAGTCCTCTTGATGCCGTTTCGCCCGCAGAGAAGCGACTGGATCGCGCCGGACGGAGTTCACCTGTCCCGCTCCCGCCCGGACGGCGACGCCGACACTCTCGCTCCCTGAGGGACCGTCGGACGGCTTATCGCGTCGGTCGGCCCTCCGAGCGATCCAGCGCCTCAGTGATCGAGTCTCTTTGCGAGATGACGGGGCCGCCGTAGACCAGCGCGTGAGGAAGGCGCTGCTCCCAGAGCGTTCTCGGCGGGTAGACCGCCGCAAGATCCCACAGCGTCCCTCGTTGGATGCAGCACTCGGGCTGATTCTGAGAGGGATCGCCGAAGCGGGCGAGCTGATCCGCCACGAGATGATTCGGATCCCAGAAGTGGAGCACGCGAGGATCGGACAGGCGGTGGAGAACCATCGACCCCGGCGGCGAGAAATCCGTGAACAGAATCGGTTCCCAGATCGCGAGCACCCGCACGTCCGCTCGCCGACGGGTTTTCAGGATTTCTTCGACTGCGGAGACCCCCCGCAGGCATGTCGGTCAGGTGGGAGACAGGAGCAGGACGACCCGGATGGATCTGGCGGCTCGGTTGAACTCGGTCTTGAACGCAGCAAGGGACGTGGCGTCGATGGACCGGAGCGCGGGCGTCCGGCCGGCGGACCCGGGGGCGCTCAGGAAGCGCCACCCGACGATTGCAGACAGGAGGAGGGCGGCGACGACACCCGCCCTTCGGAGCTTCAACGTCTGTGAACTGTCCGTCACCGGGGGGCGGCCGGAAGGGCCTTCAAGAAGGGGGCGTCGTCGCGCCAGACCGTTTCTTCCCGCCGGGGTCCTGTCGAGAGAAACACCGCCGGCGCGCCGATCCGCTCTTCCAGGAACCGCACGTAGCGGTGGGCCGCCGGGGGCAGATCCCCGGGCCGTGTCGCGGCGGTCGTCTTCGTGCGCCAGCCGGGCAGTTTCTCGTAGATCGGCTCCAGCCGCTCGACGTCTTCGATCAAGGAGGGAACGTCGCGGACCTCCCGGCCGTTCAGCCGGTACCCGACGCAGACCGGAATCTCGGCGAGCTCGTCCAGAACGTCGAGCTTGGTGATCGCCACGGCGTCGGCGCCGGAGAGCTCCACGGCCGTGCGCGCGACGACGACGTCGAACCAGCCGGTCCGGCGCGGCCGGCCGGTGGAGGTGCCGTACTCATTGCCGCGCTTGCGGAGGAACTCGCCGGTCGCGTCGAGGAGCTCGGTCGGGAAGGGGCCCGCTCCGACCCGCGTCGAATACGCCTTGATCACGACGAGCGAGCCGTCGAGAGCCCGCGGCGAGATGTGCAGTCCCCCCGCGAGTCCCGCCGAGGTGCACGTCGAGGACGTCACGAAGGGGTACGTTCCCGCCGAGAGGTCGAGCATGGCCCCGTGCGCCCCCTCGGCGAGGAGCGTTCCGCCTCCCGCCAGATGGTCTCGCAGGTATCGGCCCGTGTCGCGCACGTAGGGCCGCAGCGCCTCGGCGGCGCGGCCGAGCGACTCGAGCACGGCGCCCGGCGCCGGAATCTCCCTGGCCCCGAGCGCCCGCAGGAGACCGCCGGTCTCCTCCGCGAGAGCGCCGACGCGCTTCGCGAGACCCTCCGGACGGAAGAGCTCGGCGATCCGGATTCCCTTCCGGGCGGCCGCGGACTCGTAGGCGGGCCCGATGCCCCGGAGCGTCGTCCCGATCTTCGAGTCTCCCGCGGCGGATTCCCTCGCCGCGTCGAGGAGCCGGTGGTACGGAAGGATCACCGGGGCGCGGTCGGAGAGAAGGAGGTTGTCGCCGACCTCGACGCCCTGCGAGCGCACCCCCGCGATCTCGGACAGGAGGGCGTCCGGATCGACGACCACCCCGGGGCCGATGACGCCGATCCTCCCGCGCACGACGCCCGCGGGAATCAGGTGGAGGGCGAAGTGGCGGTCGCCGAACTTGACGGTGTGGCCGGCGTTGTGTCCTCCGTGGTAGCGCGCGACCACGTCGAACCGGTCGGAGAGGAGATCGATGATCTTCCCTTTGCCCTCGTCTCCCCACTGACCGCCCAGGACGGCGACGACTTTCACTGCGAGCTCCCCTTCGCGCACTCGGCGCGCGATCCCGCGTGGCGGAAAAACGAGGCAGGGTACCACCCGGGCGCGCCGGCGGAAAGCGCGCGCCGCGAGGATGGCGGACGCCGGTCGAGCCGGTACAATCGCGCGACCGATGAGAACCCTCGCTCTGACGGGCTCCCGCCTGTCGCTCGGAGACCTGCGGGACATCGCCGACCGGCGCGTGAGGGTCACGCTCGCGCCTTCGGCCCGCAGGGCGATCGCGGCGTCCCGGCGCGTCGTGGATCGCGCGGTCTCGCGGAACGATCGCGCGTACGGCGTCACGACCGGCTTCGGGAAGTTCGCCGAGGTCGCTGTCCCTCGCGCGGAGCTCGAAAGGCTCCAGAAGAATCTCGTTCGCAGCCACTCCGCGGGCGTCGGCGAGCCCCTTCCGGACGAGGCCGTGCGGGCGATGATCGCGCTCCGCGTCAACGCGCTCGCGAAGGGTTTCTCCGGCATCCGGGCCTCCACCATCGGCGCCCTCCTCGATCTGCTCGCCGCGGACGTGCTGCCGATCGTGCCCTCGCAGGGCTCCGTTGGCGCCTCGGGGGACCTCGCGCCGCTCGCCCACCTCGCGCTCGGTCTCCTCGGCGAAGGGCGGGCGCGATACCGCGGCCGCGAGGTTTCCGCCGCGCGGGCGCTCGCGTCCGCGGGCCTGGCGCCCGTGACGCTCGCGGCAAAGGAAGGGCTGGCTCTCGTCAACGGCGTCCAGATGTCCGTCGCGGTGGGCGGGCTGGCTCTCGAGCGGGCCCTGTTTCTCGCTCGCGTGGCCGACATCGCGGGGGCGGCATCGCTCGACGCCGCCCGGGGTTCCGACGCCGCCTTCGATCCACGGATCGTCGCGGTCCGTCCCCATCCCGGCGCGATCGCCTCGGCCGGGAACTTGCGCGCGCTGCTCGCCGGCAGCGCCATCCGGGAGTCGCACCGCGGATGCGGCCGGGTGCAGGACAACTACGCGCTGCGCTGCATGCCACAGGTCCACGGGGCCGCTCGCGACGCCTTCGCGCACGCGGCCCAGGTTCTCGAACGCGAGATGAACAGCGCCACCGACAATCCGCTGGTCTTCGCGCGCGGCGGCGACATCGTCTCGGGCGGGAACTTCCACGGCGCTCCGGTCGGGCTCGTTCTCGACTACGCGGCGATCGCCGCCACCGACCTCGCCTCCATCTCCGAGCGCCGGATCGAAAAGCTCCTGAATCCCGCGCTCTCGGATCTCCCGGCCTTTCTCGTCGAGTCCGGGGGCGTGAACTCCGGCCTCATGATGGCGCAGGTGACCGCCGCCGCCCTCGTCTCGGAATGCAAGACGCTCGCGCATCCGGCGTCCGTCGATTCCATTCCGACGTCCGCGGACAAGGAAGACCACGTCTCGATGTCGCCGATTGCGGCGCGCAAGCTCTCCGCCGTCGTCGGGAACCTCGAGCGGGTCCTGGCGATCGAAATGATGACCGCCTTTCAGGCGATGGAATTCCTGCGGCCGCTGCGTTCCTCCGTTCGGATCGAGACGGTTCGCCGCGCGTTTCGCCGCGTCGTGCGTCCCTGGGCCGAGGACCGGGCGCTGGCGCCGGATCTCGAGGCGGCCCGAAAGTTCCTTTCCGGCGAAGCGGTGGCACGGGTGGCCGAGACGTTGAAGTAGCCGTTTGCTGTCAGTTCCGGGCGTCCTCAACTGAGAACTGACAACTGATAACTGACAACTCCGTCAGCTACTATCAGTGCGTGCCCGCCGAGACGGCCTCCCGCACGGTCCGCGCCGCGAGGGGACCAGTCCTTCGCTGCCGCGGATGGCAGCAGGAGGCCGCCCTGCGGATGCTCGAGAACAATCTCGATCCGGAGGTGGCGGAGAAGCCGGCCGAGCTCATCGTCTACGGCGGCACGGGCAAGGCGGCGCGGGACTGGCCCTCGTACGACCGCATCGTCGAAACGCTGCTGCGGCTCGGCGACAACGAGACTCTCCTCGTTCAGTCGGGCAAGCCCGTCGGGGTCTTCGAGACGCACGCCGACGCTCCGCGGGTGCTGATCGCCAATTCCCTGCTCGTGCCCGCCTGGGCCACCGGGGAGGAGTTCCGGCGCCTCGAGGCGCTCGGCCTGACGATGTACGGCCAGATGACCGCCGGCTCCTGGATCTACATCGGGAGCCAGGGAATTCTGCAAGGCACCTTCGAGTCGTTCGCGGCGGCGGCCGCCCGCGATTTCGGCGGACACCTCGAAGGCCGGCTCGTCGTCACCGCGGGTCTCGGCGGCATGGGCGGGGCGCAACCGCTCGCCGCGACGATGAACGGCGCCGCCGCGCTCGTCGCGGAAGTCGACCCGGAGCGCATCGAACGCCGGCTCGCGACCCGGTATCTCGACGTGCGGGCGGCGAGCCTCGACGCGGGAATCGATCGGGCGCTCGAGGCGCGGGAAAACCGGCAGGCCTTGTCGATCGGCGTCCGCGCGAACGCAGTCGAGCTGCTCGAGCGGCTTCTTGCGCGCGGCATCGTGCCCGACCTCGTGACGGATCAGACGTCCGCGCACGACGAGCTTTCCTATGTGCCGGCGGCCCGGCCCGACGAGGACCTGGCGCTCCTGCGCCGCCGGGACCCGCAGGAATACGTCCGCCGTTCCTACGAGACCATGGCCCGCCACGTGCGCGCGCTCCTGGAGCTTCAGAAGCGCGGCGCCATCGTCTTCGACTATGGAAACAACCTGCGGGGCCAGGCGAGGACGGCGGGCGTCGCCGATGCATTCGAGATTCCCGGCTTCGTGCCTCTCTTCATTCGCCCCCTCTTCTGCGAAGGGAAGGGACCGTTCCGGTGGGCGGCGCTCTCCGGAGACCCGGCGGACATCCTCGCGACCGACCGGGCGCTTCTGGAGCTCTTTCCCGAAAACGCGGCGCTCGGCCGCTGGTTGAGAATGGCCGAGGAACGCGTCGCATTCCAGGGTCTGCCCGCGCGGATCTGCTGGCTCGGGTATGGCGAGCGCGATCGCGCCGGGCTTCTCTTCAATGAGCTCGTCGCCGACGGGCGCGTGAAGGCGCCGATCGTGATCGGCCGGGACCATCTGGACGCAGGATCGGTCGCGTCGCCGAACCGGGAAACAGAAGGCATGCGCGATGGATCCGACGCAATCGCGGACTGGCCGATCTTGAATGCCCTCCTGAACACCGCCTGCGGCGCGAGCTGGGTGTCCGTTCACCATGGAGGCGGAGTCGGAATCGGCAACTCGATCCATGCGGGGATGGTCGTCGTGGCGGATGGGACCCCCGCCGCGGCGCGGCGCCTCGCGCGCGTGTTGAAGGCGGACCCGGGCACGGGGATCATGCGCCACGCCGACGCGGGCTACCCCGAGGCGCTGGCCGCCGCCAGGGAACGCGGCCTGGATCTGCCGTCGGCCGGAACGCCCGGAACCCCCGCGCGTCGGTGACCGCAAGCCGCTGGGCCGCTCTCGCCGCCGCCGTCGTCGGCGCCCTGGCGCTCGCCGTTGCCGATGGCTGGCTGTTCGCCGGAGCCCGGCGGGCGGCGAGGAGCGCTCCGCCGTCGCTGGAGTCCGCCCTGCGCGCCGAGGCGTCGTCTCTCCTGCAACGCGCGAAGTCCTTCGGCCTGCGTCCCGACGTTTCCCGCTCTCTCCAGGGCGGAGGCGTCGCGATCAACCGGCGCACTCTTTTCTCCGCTGCCCGACAGGCGCTCGGCGACGCGCCCGCGGGGAGCTGGATCGCTCTGACCGATCCGGCGGGGATCGCCCATGCCTGGTGGGGCGACGCACCCG
>DATNMZ010000217.1:0-2181 GCA_035602095.1 Thermoanaerobaculia bacterium | reverse complement strand
ACGACGAAGACCCGGCCGTTCGGCGCCTGCCAGTTCGTTTGCAGGTACAGCCGGTCCCCCGCCAGCCGGGGAGAGAATCGCGCTTCCAGGTCGTTGACGATCGGGGCGATCGGTCCGCCGCTGCGCAGGTCCTGGACGTAGACCTCGGTCTTGGTCGCCGCGGAGCCGTGGGAGACCGTCATCAGGAGGTAGCGACCGTCGTCGGACAACGTCACCCCGAGACCCTTTTCGGGGCCGTACCCGTCGCCGAAGATCTTGTGGTCCTGCGCGGCATCCGCCCCGAAGGAGTGCCAGTACACGCGGGGGCCTTCCTTCTCGAGCCGGGAGAAATAGACCCCCTTGCGGTCGGGCGTCACCGAAATGCCGGAGTAGCGCGCGCGGGGAAGCACGTCCGCCAGGTCCTTGCCCGTATTCACGTCCCGGAAGCGGACCGTGTTCTCGTCCTCTCCGCCCTGCTGCACTCCGTACGCGACCAGGCTCCCATCTTCGACGACGTCTAAGAGGTTGACGGAGGTGCGGTGGTCGGGCGAGAGCGGGTGCGGGTCGATCAGGACCTCGTCTTTTCCTCGAGCGCCTTTGCGCACGTAGAGGATGGAAAGATCCTGGGTCGCGAGCCGCTTGAAGAAGAAGTAACGCCCGCCGGTCTCGGTGGGGGTCGTTACGGTGTCCACCTTGAGGAGCTCCCCGAGCCGCCGGCGAAGAGCGTCGCGGCCGGGAAAGGCGTGGAGAACCGCTTCGGAGTATCGGTTCTGAGCGTCGATCCAGGCGCGGGTCTCCGGAGACTTCTGCTCCTCCAGCCAGCGGTAGGGGTCGGCGACGGGAACGCCGCCATAGACGTCACTCGTCTCCTCCGATCGTGTCGGCGGCGCCTTGCCGGCGGACGGAGCCGCGCCGGCGGCAGCCTGTGCGGCGGCGAAGGGCGCGGCGAGCATCAGAAGGATCGCGGGCGGGAAGACGGAGCGGCGCATCGGCAGCTTTCCTTTCATTGCGAAGACCTTCGCCTCCGGGGTCTCCGATTCTCGGATCAGCGGATCAGCGGATTAGCGGTTCGGCAGCTCAGCGGATCGAAACCGCGACTCCATTTTCGAATGTCACGGTCTTGCCTGGCTGCGAGTAGGTCCAGATCTCGCGCCGCACGCCGGAGTCCGTCGTCTCGACCCGGGTCTCGCTCGGGGGGCCGAGCAGCGCGCGGACCTGGTCGGGCGTCATGTTCTCGGTGACGGATCCGCCGTCGGCCTGCCCCTGTGCGGCGGCCGCCTCCGCATTGCGCGCCTGGCTTTTTTCCGCCGCGGCCTTCGCGCGATCGATCGGCGCGGACTTCGAGTCGTCCTTGCCCTGGATGAGACTGGACGAGGAGCTTCGATAGAGCCAGAGGCCCGCCGCCGCGGCGAGAAGAAAGAGGAGGAGACGGCCGGCTCGCATGCGCCCCCGATTCTACTTCGGCCGCGGCGTTCGCTTCGCGAACAGGCGGCCGAGAGAGCGCTTCGCTTAGAACAATGCGGGGAATCAGGCCTCCGTGCTCCCACCCCAATGGCCTCCTCGGGGACTCCGGTGTAGCCCGGTCCTCGCAGAAAGATTTTTTCCACCCTGTGAGCCCGGCACCGGGAGCGCTCCCGGAGGAGACCCTCGAAATCGGCGCACACCGTGCTGACGACTCGTCCGTTCTGCCTCTGCGCCGATTTCGCGGAGGCGCGACTGCCACCGATCCCGCTCCCGCCCCCGGCCGTCGCGCCGTGTCTCCGCAGGGAGTGCGCACGGCGCCGCGTGGCTCGAAAACCATGACCTCGTCGCTGGCGGTTTCGATGGACGACCCGTGAGCAGTGACACCGAGGCTCCATCCTTTTTCGCGGGGGCGGCGTGCCCGCCGCGTGGCCCTTGTGGCGAGCTCCTTCCAGAGCATCTTTCTCGCGGCCGCTTCCGGAAGCCTTTAGCCCTTAGCATGCGGGGATGCCGCGGGTTCTTCTTCTGCTGCCTACGACGACCTACCGGTCGGCCGACTTCCTCGAGGCGGCGTCGAAGCTCGGCGTCGAGGTGGCCGTGGCCTCCGAAGAGGCGAACGCGCTCGAAGCGGTAAATCCGGCCGGCCTGCTGACGCTCGACTGGCGCGACCCCGATGCGGCCGCCCGGCGCGCCGTGGAACTGGCGCGGGACCGCCCCTTCGACGCCGTGGTCGGCGTGGAC
>DATNMZ010000216.1:0-2897 GCA_035602095.1 Thermoanaerobaculia bacterium | reverse complement strand
CCGCATCGGCGGGCCGGTTCTCCCGCATGTAGGACATGGCGGTCTGCACTTCCGCCTCCGCAAAATCCGGGTGGAGGCGCAACGCCTCGGCAAACCGCCCCCGGGCCTCCCCGTACCGGCCCCGGTCGAGCGCGAGACGGCCGAGCGCGTAGAGGGAATCCTTCGACCCCGGCGCGATCCGGAGCGCCTCGGAGAAATGCCGGGCCGCTTCTTCCGTGCGGCCGCGGCGCGCGAGCTCGTTGCCGAGGTCGATCTGCATCGTCTCGTTCGGTCCGGTGACGGCGACGGCATGCTCGTAGAGCGCGAGGGAGTCTCGCCACGTCGCGACCTGCCGCACCGTCAGCACGGAGAGTGCGAGCAGGACCGCCGCCGGCGCGGCGGCGAGCCAGGGCCGGGGGAGCTTTTTCGGCGCCGTCTCCGCGATCGTCCAGACGATCGCCGCGCCGATCCCGAGCGACGGTACGTAGGTGTAACGGTCGGCGATCGACTGCCAGCCGACCTGGACGAGGCCGATCACGGGCAGCAGCGCCACGAGGTACCAGATCCAGCCGGCGAGAAGGTACGGGTGCCGCCGGCGGAGGGCGATGGCGGCCGCGGAGATCGCGGCGAGGAGCGCCCCGGCCGCCCATGTCTTCCAGCCGAGGCTCGCGGCCGTGTGCGGGTAGAGCGCGGCGAGGTTCGTCGGCCAGAAAATCTTGCCGAGGTAGCGGGCGCAGGCGACGATCGCGTTCTCGACGCGCGGGAGGAGCGCCACCGGCAATGCCGCGGTCGCGCCGCCGGCCCTCTGCGCTCGAAGGGTGATCAGGCTCGCGACGGTAGAAAGGAAGAGATACGGCGCCTTCTCGAGGAGAACGCGCGAGAGCGACGACCTGGCCGCGGCGGGCTCTGGCTTTCGGGCCGGACCGATCCTTCCGAGCGGCCAGAAATCGAGGATGAGGAGAAGGAAGGGGAGCGTGACGAACGTCGCCTTGGACATCAGGCTCGCGGCGAAGAGCGCGAGGCTCGCCGCGTACGCGCCCGGCTGCCGCCGCCGGACCCATGCGGCCCACGCGCCGATCGCGGCAAGCCCGAAGAGAGTCGAGAGCACATCCTTGCGCTCGGCCACCCAGGCGACGGACTCGACCCGGAGAGGATGGAGCGCGAAGAGGAGCGCGGCCGCCGCGCTGCGGCCGAGCGCGCCGGTGCCCCGCCGCAGGAGGAGGAACACGAGAAGCGCGTTGGCGGCGTGGATCAAGACGCTCGTCGCATGATGCCCGCCGGGGCGCATCCCCCAGAGGGAGACGTCGGCCATGTGGGACATCCAGGTGAGCGGGTGCCAGTTCGCGGCCTCGGTCGCAGTGAGCGACCAGGCGGCGTTGCCGGCGGTCAGTCCGGAGCGGACGTGCGCGTTGCGGACGACGTACACCTCGTCGTCGTAGCTGACGAAGCCGTTGCGCAGCGTTCCCGCGTAGACGGCGAACGTGGCGGCGGCGAGCAGGACACCGACGAGCGCCGGCGAAAATGGATGGCCCGCGACAGGCGCGCTTTCGGAAGAGGAGGACGGCGGCCGGCGGACCGGCCCGCGTCGCTTCGGGCGCTTTTTCCCGGAAGCCATGCCAGCGGGAGTCTAACGTCTGCCGAACTCCCGGCCGGCCCGCGTGTTCCCTTGAGTCTCTTCCTTTAGAGTAGTAGTCCCGTGCCCACCCGGTCTCTCCTCCCGGCGCTTCTGCTTCTCGTTCTGGCAGCGCCGCCGGCCCGGGCCGCGCGCGCGCCGCTCGACGAGCGCATCTTCGCGGGCAGGACACTCCAGGAGCCCGCGACGTTTCTCGTGGTGTTTCGGGACGAGGCGGACCTGACGCCCGCGGCCGCGATCTCCGACCGGGTCGAGCGCATTCGGTTCGTTGGCGAGGCGCTTCGCGCGCAGGCGGAAGTCTCTCAGGCGCCGCTTCGGGCGCGTCTTCTTGCGGCGGGGATCGCCTTCCGGCCGTACTTCCTCGTGAACATGATGGAAGTGAAAGCCCCGCGGGCGGTCGCGGAGGAGATTTCCCTGCGGCCCGAAGTGTCCGCCGTCGCGCGAAATCCGGAGGTCGCTCTCCCGCGGGCCCCCGAGCCGGAGTCCGTGGCGCCGCTCTCGGCGCAGGAGGCGCTCGCGGTCGAGCCCAACCTGACGAAGATCGGCGCGCCCAGCGTGTGGGCGCAGGGCTTCCGGGGGCAGGGGATCGTCGTCGGCATCGCGGACACCGGTTTCGTCTGGGACCACCCGGCCCTGAAGAACCGCTATCGTGGTTTCGACGGTGCGGCCGCGGTTCACGACTACAACTGGCACGACGCCGTGCACGACCCCGCCCCCGGCAACCCCTGCGGGGCGAGCTCACCCGTTCCCTGCGACGACGACGATCACGGAACGGGCACCGCCGGTGTCTCCGTCGGCGACGACGGTGCGGGCAACCAGATCGGTGTCGCGCCCGGCGCGCGCCTGATCGGCTGCCGCAACATGGACCGCGGCACCGGAACGCCGGCGCGCTACACCGAGTGCTTCGAGTGGTTCCTCGCGCCGACCGACGCCCGCGGAGAGAACCCCCGACCCGATCTCGCGCCGCACGTCATCAACAACTCCTGGGGCTGTCCGACGACGGAGGGGTGTACCGATCCGAACGTCCTGCAGGGGGTGTTCGATCACGTGGCCGCGGCGGGCATCTTCGCCGTGGTCGCCGCCGGGAACACGGGTCCCGCCTGCTCGACGGCGACGGACGTTCCCGCGTTCTACGCGTCTTCGTTCACGGTCGGCGCGACGAACCCGAACGACGACATCGCGGGGTTCTCCAGCCGAGGGCCGGCGGCGGACGGCTCGGGACGGCTGAAGCCGAACATCTCCGCCCCGGGAGTCGCGATCCGGACCTCGACGCGGCCGTCCGGCT
>DATNMZ010000215.1:0-11481 GCA_035602095.1 Thermoanaerobaculia bacterium | reverse complement strand
GGGTGACGTTCCGGCGCGCGCCCGCAGTCCTTTCCGCGGGCGCGCTCTTTCCTTCGCTTCTCTGGCTCTTTCCCGCCCTCGCTCTGCGCGAGGCCCCCTCGTTTCGCGACCAGGGAGACTTTTTCTTCCCGCTCAAGCTCTACACCGCCGACCGCTGGAAGAGGGGAGAGCTCGCTCTCTGGAACCCTCTTTCCGGGTGCGGCGAGCCGTGGCTCGCGAACCTCCAGTCCGGCGTGTTCTATCCGCCGGGGCTCCTCTTTCTCCTTCCTTCTCCGGCTCTGGCGGCGGGCCTCTACCTGCTGCTGCACTTCGCGATCGCCGTGTGGGGGATGCGGCGCTTCCTGCGGGAGGAGGGGTGCTCGGAGGCGGCGTCCCTCGCGGGCTCCGCCGCGTTCGCGGCCTCGGGCCTGGCGGCGTCGCTCTCGGTCTACTGGAACCACTTCGGGGCCTTCGCCTATCTGCCCGCGCTGGCGTCCCTCGCGCGATCCGGCCTTTCCGGGCGTTCCGCCCGGCTCGCGTTCGCGGCGCTTCTCGCTCTCCAGGCGCTTTCCGGGAGTCCGGAGATCTCCGCGGCGACATCGGCGCTGTGCCTGGTCCTCGCCTGGCGGGCGCGGCCGGTTCCGGACGGCCATTTCGCCGCGGCCCTTCCCATGCGCCTCGCCCGCCTCGGCGCCGCGGCGGCGCTGGGGCTCCTGCTCGCCGGCTGCACGCTCGCCCCGTTCGCCGAGCTCGCCCTCCACTCGGAGCGCCGCGCCGGTCTCACGGCTCCCGAGCGCGACGCCGGAGCGGTCGCCGGTCGTGCGGCCGTCGCCTCCGCGTTCGGCCTGTCCCGGAGCGGCAGCGGCACGTCGTACCTCGCGTCGTTGTCCGTCGGGACGCTCGCGCTCCTGCTCTGCGCCGCCGCCCTGCTCGAGCGCGAGCGGCGCTCTCTCGCGCTACTGCTCGCCGGAGTCGCACTTGCGGGGATCCTCCTGGCGGTTGCGGGCCCGCCGGGCTCCTGGATTCGCGCTCTCCCGCCGTTCGACCGCATCCGCTACCCCGCCAAGGCGCTCGTGCTTCCGGCGTTCGCGATCTCGGTGCTGGCGGGCCTGGGCCTCGACAGTGTGCGTTTCGCGCCGGAGGCGCGCCGCCGGGGAATCGTCCTCGGCCTGGCGGCGGCGGGTCTCCTGCTCGCCGGCTTTTCCTCGCAACCGGCGCTCGCGCGGGCCGCGGAAGCCGCGGGGATTCTGGCGGTCGCGGGGCTCGCGCTCACGTCCTCCGGCCGCCCCTCCGCGCAGGCGGCTCTTCAGGCCGCGGCGGCGCTGCTGCTCGCGGCTTCGCTGACGATCGCCGGGCGGCCGATCTTTCGCTTCGCGCCGGAGTCGGAGATCCGGAAGGTGCCCGATTCTCTTTCGTTTCTCGCGCAGCTTCCCGGCCGCGTGCTCACCCCTCCGATGGAGAGCCTCGTGGCGCACGTCCTGCGGGACGGCGCCTTCGACGCCGCGACGCTGCGGCGCCAGCGCGAGTCGCTGATGGGATACACCAATCTTCTGACGGGGGTGCGGACGCTGCGCACCGCTTCGCCTCTCGAAACCGCCGCGTCCCGCCGAATCGCGGACGCGATCGACGGCGCTCCCGACCTCCAGGCAGCGGCGGGGGCCGCTTCCGCCCGGGTGCTTTGGACGCCCTACCTGCCGCCGACCATGGGCTCGCGGCGCGTCGGGGACTACTATCGCGCGCCGATCAACCCCTATCGTCCAAGGCTTTCGTTCGTGCGCGCGTTCACCGTCGAGCCGGACGCTCGGAAGGCGTTGGAGCGGATGGTCCGCGGCGACGCGGACTGGCGGAGGAGCGTTTCTCTCGATCGGGAGCCCTCACCGCGGCCGATCGAGGGCGGCGAGCGGCGCGGGTTTCTCGTCGCGCGGCTCGCCGAGGACCGGCCGGAACGCGTCGTGGCCGAAGTCGACGCCGACGCCGCCGGCCTGCTCGTCTTGACCGATCTCGCGTATCCCGGATGGCGAGCCGAGGTGGACGGCCGCCCGGCCGCGATCCTCCGCGCCGACGGCGCCTTCCGCGCCGTCGCCCTCGCGGCGGGCTCGCATCGGGTCGCGTTTTCCTATCGCCCGCTGTCGCTCTATCTGGGCGGCGCACTGTCCGCGCTCGCCGCCGTCCTGCTCCTTCTGCTCGCCCGCCGCGGCGAGCCCCGCCGCGCCGGAGCGATCCTGTGACTTCCGGCGGCCCGTACACCGACCTCGGTCCCTTCCTCCTCGCGGCGGCGGGGATCGCGGGACTCCTCGTCGGCTCGTTCTTGAACGTCCTCGTCCACCGGCTGCCCCGGGGCGAGTCCGTGATCTCGCCCGGCTCCCACTGCCCGGCGTGCGGCGCCCCCGTCCGCGCGTTCCAGAACGTTCCGGTGCTCTCGTGGATCGCCCTGCGCGGGAAGTGCGCGGTTTGCCGGGCGCCTATTTCGCTCCGCTATCCCGCGATGGAGCTCGCAAACGGCGTGCTCTGGGTCTGCGTCGCGCTGCGCGGCAGAGACTGGGGAGAGATCGTCTCGGGCGCATTCCTGACCTCCGCCTGCCTCGCTCTCCTCGCGATCGACGCGGAGTTCCAGATCCTTCCGGACAAAATCACGCTCTCCGGCATCGCCGTCGGCATCGCGCTGTCGTTTCTCTCACCGTCCCGATCGCCGGGCGCCGCGTTGATCGGGGCGGCGGTCGGGGCCGGCGGCCTCTTCCTCGTCGCCTTCCTCTACGAGCGGATCGCGGGGCAGGAGGGGATGGGGTTGGGGGACGTGAAGATGCTCGGGATGGTCGGAGCATTTCTCGGTCCCTGGGGGGTCCTCCTCACGGTCCTCCTCGCGTCTCTTTCGGGCAGCGTCGTCGGGATCGCGCTGATCGCCGCCGGCGCGGGGACCCGCAAGCTGCGGCTTCCCTTCGGCGTTTTTCTGGCAATCGGCGCCATCGCCGCATTCTTCTTCGGCGAGCCCCTGATAGCGCGCTACCGTCAGATGTGGCCGCAATGAGAGGACGGGGGACGGAACCGGAGCCGGGGCTCGGCCGGCAATGAGCGAAATTCCCCGCTCCTTCCGGCGCGACTCGCGGCTCTTCCTGTCCATCGCGCTGCTCCTGATCCTGTTCCTGAACTTCGCCACCCTGCTCTTCTTCCGGAACGCGACGGAGTGGGGCGCCCTGCAGACCGAACGTCGGGCCGCGGAAATCCTGCGCCGGTTGACGCTGCCCTCCGCGGACGCCACGGACGTGCTCGATCGCTCCGCGCTCGGTCCGGACGTTCTCTTCGTCGCGTCCTACGACGCCGCGGGCCGCCGTGTGCGCGCGATCTCGCACGAGCTCGAAGCGCCGCCCATTCTGCCGACGGCGCGCCCGGCGCCCGGCCGCATTCGAAACGAGTGGAAGAAGTCGCCGCGCGTCCTGCTCGCGACCGCCGCCACGCGGTCGGGCTTTTCGGTCGTGGCTCTCGATCCCGGGCCGGGCGGGGCGCTGCGCTCCTACGCGCGGTCCCTCTCCGTGCTGGTGCCCGTCGCCGGAGCGCTCTTCGCGCTCCTCGCCTGGCTCTATCTGCGATCCCTCCTCGCGCCGTACGACCGTCTCCTCGCGACCGCGGGTGGGGCACCCGCCGCCCCCGGTGCGTCCGGAGCCGAGGCGTCGGACGAACGCGATTTCCTGATCGCCCGGTTCGAAGCGACGATCGCGGCCCTGTCGGAAAAGGAGCGCGAGCTCGAACGGCTCGCGCGCGCCGAGAAGGAGCGCGCCGACGATATGGAGATCGCCGCGCGCACCCTCGCGCGCAACCTGCCCACGGGGCTTCTGTCGGTCGATCGGTCCGGCGCCGTCGTGGAGTTGAACGAGGCCGGGCAGAAGATCCTCGGAGTGGATCGGGAAGCGCGGGGGCAGAGCTTCCGGGAGACCCTCGCCGGAGTGCCCGATTTCCGTGAGGTCGTCGAGGCCGTGCTCGAGCGGCGCGAGACAGTCGTCCGCCGTGAGACCCGATGGGGCGACCCCGAACGAGTGCTCGGCGTCACCGCGACTCCCGCGACGGGGGCCGACGGACGTTTTCTCGGAGCCCTCGCTCTCTTCTCCGATCTTTCGGATGTGCGGCGGCTCGAAGAGCGGGTCGCGCTCGCCCGCCATCTCGCCGACCTCGGAGAAGTGTCCGCCGGCGCAGCGCACGAGTTCCGGAATGCCGCCGCGGCGATCGACGGATTCGCCGACCTCGCTCTGCGCAATCCGGAGCGCGCGCCCGACCACCTCCGCGCCATCCGGCGCGAGGCCCAGGAGATGAGCCGTGTGACGAGCGACTTCCTCCTTTTCGCCCGTCCGGAAGGGTTCGTGCCGCAACCCGTTTCGCTCGAGACGGTGGCGGACGCCGCCGCCTCGGAAGTCCAGCGCGCGTTTCCCGAGCTCTCCGTCGAACGCACGGGAGAGTTTCCCGAAGTTCCGGGCTCGGCGGTGCTGCTGCGCCGCGCGCTCGCGAATCTGCTCCGCAACGCGGCGGAGGCGACTCCGGCCGGGCTGCGGGCGCAGGCGGGGGCGGTGACGGTGTCCGGCCGCCGCCGCGGCGCCGAGGCGTTGCTCGCCGTCTCCGACCGGGGGCCGGGCGTCGATGCGGCAGCCCGGCAGAAGATCTTCCTGCCGTTCTACTCGAGCAAGCCGGATGGCGTCGGATTCGGGCTGGCGATCGTCGCCCGGATCGCCGAGCTTCACGGCGGAACGGTGGAGGTCGACGCGCGGCCCGGAGGCGGGGCCGTCTTTACTTTGCGGCTGCCGGCCGGGAAGGAGCCGGGCGGGTCCCGGCCGGAGACGGTCCCGGAGCGGCGTCCTTCGGCAGAGCCGCGATCATCGCCTTGAACGTCTCGCGATCGAGCGCGTGCTCGAGCGCCTCCGCCGGTTCGACCACGCCGCCGCGGACGAGCTCCGACAGGGAGTGATCCATCGAGATCATCCCCTTCGACTTGCCCGTCTGAATCTGGTTGTTGATGAGCGAGGTCTTTCCCTCGCGGATCGCGTTCGACAGGGCAGTCGATCCGATCAGGATCTCGAACGCCGCGATCCGCCCCTGCCCTTTGCGGCGCAGGAGCTGCTGCGCGACGACGGCCCGCAGGGTCTCGGCGAGCACGACGCGGATCTGCTCCTGCTCCGCGGCCGGGAATGCGTCGATGATCCGGTCGATCGCCTTCGCGGCGGAGTTCGTGTGGAGGGTCGCGAAGACGAGCAGGCCCGTCTCGGCGGCCGTCAGGGCCATGCGCATCGTGTCCAGGTCGCGCATCTCTCCGATGAGCAGGCAGTCGGGGTCCTCCCGGATGGCGGCCTTCACGCCCTCGGCGAAGGTGCTCACGTCGGTTCCGATCTCGCGCTGGGTGAAGACCGAGCGCTCGTCGGTGTGGACGAATTCGATCGGATCCTCGATCGTCACGACGTGGGAGGCGAGGCGATGGTTGACGCGGTCCAGGATCGCGGCGAGCGTCGTGGATTTGCCGCTGCCCGTCGGGCCCGTAATGAGCACGAGCCCGCTCGAAGCGTCCGAGAGCGCCGCGACCGGGGCCGGCAGGTTGAGCTCATCGATGGTGGGAACACGCGACGGGATCAGCCGGAAGACCGCCGCCGAGCCGCGCTCCTGGCGGAACAGGTTCACACGGAACCGGGCCAGCTTGCCCATCTGGTAGCCGAAGTCGACGTCCCCTTCCCGCAAGAAGGCCTCCCAGAGCCTCGGCGGAGTGATCGGCCCCACGAGGTTGTAGAAGCCTGCCTCGGTGAGCGCGTGGTAACGGACGCGTTCGAGAGCGCCGTCGATGCGGATGAGGGGAGAGCAGCCGACGGCCAGGTGGAGATCGGAGCCGTTGCGCTTGGGCAGGATCGAGAGGAAGCGGTCGATCCGGTTCGTGCCGGACGCCTCCCCGCCGGGAGTCCCGGCCGGCCGCGTTGTCGGAGCCGTTCCCGCGGGATCGGTCACGGCGCGAGCCCCTCCTGGGCCTGGACCAGCGCCTCGAAGGGCTCCTTCCGCTGGGCCCGGTCGTAGGCGGCCCTCGGCTCGATCAGTCCGTCGTGGACCATCGCGAGCATCGACGTATCGAGAAGGGTCATTCCCACGGCGGAGCCCGTCTGCATGGCCGTCGGGAGCTGGAAGGTCTTTCCTTCCCGGATCAACCCCGCCACGTTCGGCGTGTTCCGCAGGATCTCGTACGCCGCGATCCGCCCGGATCCGTCGCGCCGCGGGAGAAGGGTCTGCGAGATGACCGCCTTCAACGAATCGGAGATCATCATTCGGATCTGGCCCTGCTGGTCCGGGGGGAATGCGTTGATGATGCGGTCGACGGTCGAGGCGGCCGTCGTCGTATGGAGAGTTCCCAGGACGAGGTGGCCCGTCTCGGAAGCGGTGATCGCCAGGGAAATCGTCTCCAGGTCGCGCATCTCCCCGACGAGGATCACGTCCGGGTCCTCGCGGAGGGACTGCCGCAGTGCCTTCGCGAAGGACTTCGAGTGCGCCGGGATCTCCCGCTGGTTCACGAGCGATTCCTTGTTCGTGTGGACGTACTCGATCGGGTCCTCGATCGTCAGGATGTGGGAGCGTTCGGTCTCATTGATGTGATCCACGAGAGCCGCGAGCGTCGTCGTCTTGCCGCACCCGGCCGGGCCCGTGACGAGGACGAGTCCCTGGCTCCAGCTCGCGATCTCCCAGAGGCTCTCGGGAAGGGCGATGTCGGAGAGGGAAGGAATCTCCAGCGGCACGAGGCGAAAGACGGCGTTCAAGCCCTTGCGCTGATGAAAGACGTTCGTGCGAAAGCGGCCGAGCTCCGGGTCCTTGTGACAGAAGTCCACCTGGTGAGCGCGCTCCAGGTCTCCCATCCGCTCGCCCAGGATCGGCGAGATCCATTCCCGCATCTGCGCTTCCGTCGTCTCGGGGAGCGCCAGCGGCTGTAAGCGGCCGATCGCGCGGAGGTGCGGGCGCGTCCCGGTCGCGAGGTGGAGGTCCGACGCCTCGAGGGCGCGGGCATGGCGCAGGAGGTCGCGCAGACCCGGTTGCGGGTTTTCTCGAAAGTCGGTCTTGGAGAAGCTCTTCGCGACGCTCACCTGGGCCTCGTAGTACGACACGCCGCCGGCGCGCGCGGCGATGAGCCGCGCCGCCTTCTCCCGGATGACGGGTTCGGTCGCCACGCGGGAGATCTGCTCCAGGAGCGGAGGCACGCGCGGGTCCGCGATCCTCGCGAAGGCCTCGAGGATCTCCAGCTGGAGGTCGGCGGATCCGCGCTTGAACGCCTCGAGCAGACCGGGGAGCGCCTCGGCACTGCCCCAGGCGCCGAGCGCGGAGGCCGCGGAAAGGTCCGACTCGGGGTCGCCGAGCATCTTCAGGAGAGCCGGCATTCCCCGCGCGTCCCGCATCTCCGCCAGCGCTTCGGCCGCGCGGTCGCGGAGCCACCAGTCGGGGCCCTCGAGGAACCGGATGCAGTGGGGAACCACTTCCGGCGTCCGGAGGTTGATCGCGATGGAAGCGGCCAGCGATCCGATGGCCAGATCCGGATCGTTGGCCCGGTTGAGGAAGGCCTGGACGTACGGGGGTCCGACCGTTTTCAAGCCGTCGATCGCGCGGTCGCGGCCCGGCCCGTAGGCGTTGCAGAACTCCTTGAGAAACGCGTCGGCGACTTTTGCGGGCGGCTGGGTCTCGAGGATCCGGATCGCGAGCTGCCGGACCTTCGGGTTCGCGTCCGTCAAGAGCGGCAGGCAAGAGTCCGCGAAGCGGGGACTCGGGCCTTCGCCGAGCAGGGGGCCGAGCGCGGCGATGGCCGCGTCCTGCACCCGCGTGGAGTCCGCATGGCAGCGGCGCAGCAGCGGTCCGATGTGGGCCGCGTCGGGGAATTTCGAGACGAGATGGACGGCTCGAAAGCGGATTTGCTCGTCGTCGTGCTCGAGGGCCTTCAACGCGATGGCGAGGCTCCTCTTCGACGGGGTGGCCTCGACGATCGCGAAGGCCTTGCGGCGGACGAGGGGCGAGCTCGAGGACAGCGCGGGAACGATCGCCTCGAGCGCCGGCTCGCTCGGGTTTCGCTTCAACCAGTCCAGTGCCAGGAGCACGACTCCGGGATCGGCGCTCGCGAGAAGCGACGGAACGAAGCTTCCAAAGGACGGCCCGGCCACCGTCTCGACGGAGGCGGCGACGTGGCGCCGGGCGGCGTCTCCGTGCGAGGTCAGCAGGGGAAACAGGGCCGCCGACGCGCTCTCGAAGGGGAATCGCTGGAGGAGCGAGATCCCGGCCTCGCGCAGCGCCGAGTCGTTCTCCGCCGCCATCCAGGCGATGTCGTCCGGCGCGAGGTCCTCCCGGCCGGAGACATCCCGGAGCAGCTGGTCGCGTTCGCCGTCGCCCTTCCAGGAGTGCGACCGCAGGCGGGTCAGCAGGGCTCGCGCCTCCGGGGGCGCCGATCGCCGCTTTCTTGACCACATGGGCGATTCAAAGTGTACCCCCCACGCCGGCACACGTCGCTACGCGCTGCGCGGCGGATCTGGCTTCGCCACCGGTGCGCGGCTCGGCCGGATGCGGCCTCGACCGCGCGCCTGATCCGTCGCTCCGCGCTCCGCTCCCGCACCGCAAGGCTCCTCCCTCCCTTCGGTCGGGAGACTCCTCGCGGTGCGAGCGGATGGATCTGCTCGGCGGGGATCGGCCTCGTGGCTCCTCAATGGGCGGCTGACTGTTACCCATAGTAACGATTTTCGGCACTCAGGCTGTCGTGGCTCGCATTTGATTTGTAGCGATTTGCTTTGGAATCAGTGGGTTGGGTGTCCTGCCAGGGCACGGCACGGGAATCGCTCTGAGAGAGGCAGATGACCGACTCCAATAGACTTCCGAGGACGGGGTCCCCCGACCCCGGCGCCGGCTTCACCCTGGTCGAGATGCTCGTCGTCCTGGCGATCGTGGGCCTGGTGGCGGCCGTCGCGACGCCGTGGCTGCGCCAGGTGTCCCGCCGCAGCGCGCTCTCGAGCGCCGCGTCCGAGATCCAGACGACGCTCCTGGCGGCGCGGATGCGCGCGGTCCGGCGCAACCTGCCGGCGAGCGTTCTCGTCGTGACCTCGCCGCCCGGCGGCGGGATTCACGAGCTGCAGACGATCGAAGCGGATCCGCCGTCTCCGACACCCACGCCTCTCCCGGCCGCTCGCCTTTCGATCTCCAATGGCTCCTTGACCTTCCTGACCCTGCCGGCGGCGAGCAAGATCACGTTCGACGGAGGCGGGCGGCGCGTCGCGCCCGCGGGGAACGTTCCTGCGGACATCGTCATCGAAGGTCCCACGGGAAGCCCCACTCGAAACCAGGTCACGATCCGGACGGCCGTCACCGGCAAGGTCGAAGTCGTGACTCCGGCGGTGTGGCAATGACCCGCGGAGGACGCCGCCGGGAATCGGGCCTGACGCTCGTCGAGCTGCTCGTGGCCCTCGGGCTCCTGAGCTTCGTCCTACTCGCGATCGCGCCGCTCTTCATCATCAGCATGAAGTCGAACTTTTCGGCAAACGAGTACACGAGCATCCACGTCCTCGCGCGGGATCGACTGGAGCAGCTCATGAACCTGCCCTTCAACGATCCACAACTGACGCCCGGAGTGAAGGCGAACGATCAGGCTCCGAAGCTGCCGGACCCGACGACGGGACTGCCGCCGGCGTCGGGCGGCGTCTTGAATCCCTTCTCCGTGACCTACCAGGTGCTCCAGTACCGGATCCCCGCCGCGGACGTCGCCACCGTTCCGGCCAATACGGCCTTCGCGCCCGTCCGGATCGCGGCCGCGGGCCAAACCTACCAGTACAAGCGCATCGACGTGACCGTGTCCTCCGGGACGGGGCCGCTCGGGATCGGCTCGCGGCGGGCGCGCATCAGCGGGGTCCTGGCCAACCCGCTGCCGACGAACCTCTCGGTAGCCGACGGATGCGCAATCGGAGCCGCGGCGCCATGTCCATGAGCCGCTCCCTTCGCTCCGGCCGCCTTCGCCTGCAAGGCGGATTCACGCTGATCGAGATGATCGTCGTGGTCATGCTGCTCGCGATCGCGATGCTCGGCATCCTCGCCGTCTTCGACGCGAGCGCGCGCATCAACAAGAGCGAGCAGGACGTCGCGGACGCGCAGGGCGCGGTGCGATACGGAATCTACCAGATGACGCGCGCGATCCGGATGGCGGGGGCCGGAGGGCTCTTCGTCACGCAGGCCGTCCTGAACCGGCCGGACCCGGATCTGGCGGGCATCACGGTCGGTTCGGCCAACGGGTACGACAACGTGACGGGCGCGAGCGTGAGGAACCTGGCGGGCACCCTGGTGCCGGTCCGGGATGGCACCGACATGATCGAGATCCGCGGGGTGATCAACTCGCCCCTCCTCGGGTTCGATCTTTCCTCCGGCTGCGGCACCTGCACGGGCACGTCCGACCTTCTCGCCAAGTCCATCACCTTTTCGACGACGACGGGGCGGCAGCACATCAACGACGACGCCGCCCAGCGCCCTCAGTTCGCCGCGATCGACGCCTACACGGCGGGCGCCACCGCGACGAATTCGATGCTCGTGCTCGTCTCCGGCAACGACGACATCCACGGCGGCTGCTCGGTGCCGTTCGGCCCCCAGCAGTACTCCCAGCCCACGTACAACGTCGGCGCCATCACGGCACCGACGAACCTCCTCGGCGCCACTCCCACGTTCGGCACCGTCAATTTCGCCGACGCGATCGCAGTGCAATTCAACAGCGAGAACCCGGCCAACGGAGCAGTGGACGCCCACGTCCTGCCGAGCGTGCGCCGGGCGGGGATCCTCGACGACTGGATCTACTTCATCGACAACAGCGACCCCAACCACCCGGCGCTCGCTCAGGGGATCCGGCGCGGGTCGAGCTTCGACGTCGTCACGCTGGCCGATGACGTCGAGGACATGCAGATCGCCTACGGGGTGGACACGGACGGCAACAACGCGATCAACCGCCTGATCCCGGCGGCGGGCAACGACACCGACTTGAACGTCTCGAACCAGGTCGACGGCGACGAGTGGGTGCCGAACATGCCGGGAGAGAACACGCCGTACACGACGGGGCAGTTCCAGTCGGACCCGACGGCGGTAGCCGCCGGCTTTCCCCATGGCGGGTCGGGGGTCGCGCACTGTCCGCGCCTCCATGGCGTCATGATTGCTCTCGTCGCCAAGTCCAAGGACCCGGATCCGACCTACCGCGCCCCCGCCTCGCTGGGGTTCCGCGTGATGAATACGCCGGTGACCGTGGCGCCCCCCATCCCGGACGTGGCCCGATATCCGGCCCTCTCGACGGAGCCGCACTTCCGGCGCCGGGTGCAGACCTTGAAGATCAACCTCCGCAACTACGCCTTCGAAGGATGACCCCCATGATGAGGAAATTCGAACGCCGCCTGCACCTGTCCGCGCCTGGCCTCCGCCGGCGCGGGGAGCGGGGCGCCGCTCTCGTCATCGCCATCCTCGTGCTGGCGATCCTGACGGTGATCGGGATCGCACTGATGC
>DATNMZ010000214.1:0-3480 GCA_035602095.1 Thermoanaerobaculia bacterium | reverse complement strand
TCAGGTGTCAGTAATGAGCTATCAGCTATCGGCTATCGGCTATCAGCGAGCAGTTCTCTTTGGTCCGTTTCGACGCCAGCTTATGCGACCTGCACTCCGGTTGAGAATACGCGTTCGGTGGCTGATGGGATTCCCCGGAGTTCCGGAACTGAAAACTGACGACTGAAAACTGATAACGGACAGCTGACAGCTGACAGCTAATAGCTGATAGCTTCCCCCCGTGCTCCCCCCGCTCGCCCGAAGGCTCCGGGGCTTCGGAACGACAATCTTTTCGGAGATGACCCGCCTCGCCATCGAGCATGACGCGGTCAATCTCGCCCAGGGCTTTCCCGATTTCGACGGCCCCGAGTTCGCCAAGGACGCCGCGATCGCGGCGATCCGCGCCGGATACGGGCAGTACGCCCGCAGCACCGGCATCCCGGAGATCCACGCCGCGCTTTCCGCAAAGTACCGCCGCGACTACGGGCTGGACTACGCGGAGGGAGAGGAATGGACCGTCACCTCGGGCGCGACGGAGGCGATCTTCGACGCGCTCGCCGGGACCTGCGGCCCGGGCGACGAGGTCGTGCTCTTCGAGCCGTACTACGACTCCTACAAGGCGAGCGTTCGGATGTCCGGCGCCCGCGCGCGCATCGTGACGCTCCACGCTCCCGACTGGCGCTTCGATCCGGACGCGCTCAAGGACGCGTTCGGTCCGAAGACGCGGGCGATCCTGGTGAACACGCCTCACAACCCGACCGGCAAAGTCTTCACGCGCGAGGAGCTCGGACAGATCGCCTCCCTCTGCCTGGAGCGGGACGTCCTCTGCATCACCGACGAGGTTTACGAGCACCTCGTGTACGAGGGAGAACACGTGCCGATGGCGACGCTTCCCGGCATGCGGGAGCGGACGGTCACGATCTCGAGCTTCGGAAAGACGTTCTCGCTCACGGGCTGGAAGATCGGCTGGGCAGGGGCGCCCGCGCCGCTCACCGCGGCCGTGCGGGCGGCTCACCAGTTCGTGACGTTCGCGACGGCGACACCGCTCCAGCACGGCGCGGCGATGGCCCTGACGGAAGGCGCGCCGTACTTCCGGATGCTTCGGGACTCCTACAAGCGCAAACGCGACTACCTCGTCCGGTCCCTCGCCCGGATCGGGTTTGCGGTGCGGCCCCCGGCCGGCGCCTACTTCGTCTGCGCGGACTTCCGGCCTCTGGGTTTCGTCGACGACGTCGCCTTTTGCCGGACCTTGGTCGAGAAGCACGGGGTCGCCGCGATTCCTCCGAGCGTCTTCTACGACCACAAGAAGGAAGGAAAAAGCTACGCGCGTTTCGCCTTCTGCAAGAAGGACGAGACCCTGGAGACCGCGGTGGCGAGACTGGAGCGGCTGTGCGCGTAGCCCTCCTCCAGATGGACCTCGCGTGGGAGGACGTGCCGGAAAACCACCGGCGCGCGGAACGCCTGCTCGCCGACGCGGCGGCCCGGGCCGCGCGGCTGGCCGTCCTGCCCGAGATGTTTTCGACCGGCTTCTCGATGGCGCCGGAAAGAATCGCGCAGCCGGAGGGCGGCCCGTCCGAGACGTTTCTCCGCGAACGCGCCCGCTCCCTCGGGATCTGGATCCTCGCGAGCGTGCCCGAGTCGGGCGGCGCCGGCGGCGGGCGGCCGAAGAATGTCGCCCTCCTGGTCTCGCCCGAGGGAGCCGTCGCGCGGTACGCGAAGATCCACCCCTTCTCCTTCGGCGGCGAGGACAAGCACTACGGGGCGGGCGACCGGGTCGTCACCGTACCGGTCGAGGGAGTCCGGGTGACGCCGTTCATTTGCTACGACCTGCGCTTTCCGGAACCGTTCCGGGTGGCGGCGCGCGAGACCGACCTTTTTTGCGTGGTCGCGAACTGGCCGGACGCGCGGCGCGAGCACTGGCGCGCGCTTCTCCGCGCCCGCGCGATCGAGAACCAGGCCTACGTCGTCGGCGTCAACCGCGCGGGCGACGGCGACCGCCTGCACTACGCGGGCGACTCGGCGGCGGTCGGCCCGCTCGGAGAGACTCTGGCCGAGGCGGGTGAGGGAGAGGCAGTCCTCGTGTGCGAGATCGAGCCGCAGGCGGTCGCGAAGCTGCGCGCCCGGTTTCCGGCGCTCGACGACGTCCGGCCGGAAGCTTATCGCCGGGTGCCGTAGGGGCGGCCGTAAGGACCGCCCCTACGGACCTGACCCGGACCTGACCCCGGCCTGACCCCGGCCTGACCCCGGCCCCCGTTCCGGTTTCCGGCGCTGGACGACGTCCGGCCGGAGGCGTATCGCAGGGTGCCGTAGGGGCGGGGCTTGACCCCGCCCGGGCGGCCGCAAGGGCCGCCCCTACACACAGGATTCCGATTCGCTCCTCACGCCTTACGCCTCACGTCCTGGACTTCTTTCAACGCGCGAACGCCGCCGTCGATCGTCTCTTCCGACACGGAAAACGAGAACCGCAGATGGCCCTCTCCCTCTGGGCCGAAGACGATCCCCGGGACCGTCGCGACGCGGCGCGTGTCGAGCAGCGCAGTGGCCGCCGCGGCCGAGCCGGAACCCAGCGAGGCGGGTATCTTCGGAAAGAGATAGAGCGCGGCGCGAGGCGTCTCGAGCTCGAAACCGGCCGCGCGCAGGCCCGCGGCGAGCGCGTCGCGGCGGCGGCGGTAGCCCGCCTTCGCGTCCTCGAGGAAGTCGGACGGCATCGTCAGGGCTTCGAGCATCGCCCATTGCGTCGGCGTCGAGACGCCGTTGATGGAGTAGAGGACGGCGGTTCGCATCGCATCGCGCCAGCGCTCGGGCACGAGAACGTACCCCGCCCGCCACCCCGTCATGGAGTACGTCTTGGAAAGAGTGAAGACGGAGATCGTCCGTTCCAGAGCGCCCGGAAACGACGCCGGAGAGACGTGCCCCTCCCCCTCGTAGATCAGGTCCTCGTACGCCTCGTCGGAGATGAGCGCGATCCCGCTCTCGCCGGCGAACGCGGCAACTTCCTCGATCTGGGCGCGCGAGAAGACCTGCCCGGTCGGGTTCGTCGGGGAGTTCCAGTAGAGGAGCTTCGTGCGCGGCGACAGCCGCTTTCCGAGAGCGGCGGAGAGACCGTCGCGCCGCGCCTCGTCCGCCGGGACGAGGACCGGCTTCGCGCGGTGGTAGCGGACCACGTCGACGATCGGCGTCCAGTAGGGGGAGAGCATCAGCACTTCGTCGTCCGCGTCGAGCAGCGTCGCGAAGGCCGCGAATAGCCCGTGCATCCCCCCGTTCACCACGATCGGGCTCTCGTCGTCGGCGGGGATCGCGTTCTTGCGCCGGACCTTTTCCAGGATCGCGCGGCGCAGCTCCGGGACGCCGGAAGAGGGCGCATACCGCGTCTCGTTGCGCGCTAAGGCGCGGGACATCGCCGCCTTGATCGGCTCGGGAGTCGGCATGTACGGCTCGCCGCCTTCGAAACGCCAGACGCGGTGCCCGGCCGCGAGCAGGGCGAGCACGCGGTTCCGGACC
>DATNMZ010000213.1:0-2372 GCA_035602095.1 Thermoanaerobaculia bacterium | reverse complement strand
CAATCCTTGTATTTCGTCACTTCCGCCGTCGCGACAACGGAAAGGGCCAGCGCGGCGAAAAAGATAAAAACTTTCTTCACGGTTCCTCCTGGTTCTCGGGGGCGAATTCTATCTCGTGGCGGCATTTCCAATCGGGAGATCGGGAGATCGGGTGATCGGGTGAACAATCGGATGATCGGGTGATCTGGGGAAAGTCGGACCGAGAAGGGGGAAGCATCCGGCAACCCGCGATCCCAATTTTCAGGCTCCGGGATCGATCACCGGATCGCACATCACCCGATCAAATCACCCGATCACCCGATCGCAAATCACCCGATTGAAACAACCGCCCGCAATGATTCTGACAGCTCAGGGCTTTGGAAGCTTCGCGAGCGCTAGAACGCGCGGGACTGGTTCCATTCGCCGGGCCGAGGCTTCTTCGCGGACGACCTTCAAGACGTTGTGCACCTCGCCCTGCATCTTCTCGATCCGCTCCTTCATGTGGAGGATCACCTCGACTCCAGCGAGGTTGACGCCGAGGTCGCGCGTCAAGGTCAGGATGATCTCGAGCCTCTCGATCGTGTCGGCGTCGTAGAGGCGCGTATTGCCTTCGGTGCGGGCCGGGCGCAGAAGCCCCTCGCGCTCGTACATCCGAAGCGTCTGCGGGTGGATCCCGAAACGCTCGGAAATCACGCCGATCCGGTAGACGCCGGGCCGGCCCCGAGTCATTTTGCCGCCTTCCGCGCATCGACGGGGATCGCCTGCCGCTTCTCCGCCGTCTTCGAGGCGACGATCTTGAGCACCCCGTTCCGCAGGGACGCCTTGATCGCCGAGGGATCGATCGAGGAGGGCACGGGGAATTCCCGTGAGAATTTTCCGTAGATCCGCTCCATGCGGACGAAATGGCGCGGCTCGACGCCGGGATCGGTGCGCCGGTGGCCGGACACCTTGAGCTTCCCGTTCAAAGACTCCAGCCGGACGTCATCGAGCCGCACGCCCGGGATCTCTATTTGAAGAGTGATCTCGTCCGTGTTCTCGAAGACGTCCGCCGCCGGCGACCAGAGAGCCGTTTCCATCCCCTCGTCGGGAAACTCTGTCCGATGGATCGTGTCCTCGAACAGCCGGTTCATCTTCTCCTGGATCGCGAAGAGATCCTGGAGGGAGTTCCACTGGAAAACGCTCATGGGACCAGAGTAAGGTTATTTCTTTTCCGCGTCCACATACTCCGTGTCGATGACCTCGTCCTCCTTGTGCGCGGAGCCCTCCGGCCCGGGCGCTTCGCCCTGGGCGCCCGCTCCGCCGCTCGACTGGGAGGCGCTGCGGTACATCGCCTCCGCCAGCTTGTGCGAGGCCTGCTGGAGCCGGTCGGCCGCCTGATTCAGGTTCTCCGTGCCGCCCGCCTCGAGCGCCTTCTTCGCGTCCGCCAGCGCCGATTCGAAGTTCGAGATCTCGCCGGCGTCGAGCTTGCTCCGGTTCTCGCCGAAGGATTTCTCCGTCGAGTAGATGAGGCTGTCGAGCCGGTTCCGGGCTTCGATCTCCTCGCGCCGCTTGCGGTCCTCTTCCGCGTGAGCGCTCGCGTCTTTGACCATCCGGTCGATCTCGTCCTTGTTCAGTCCCGAGGACGCGGTGATCGTGATCTTCTGCTCCTTGCCCGTCCCGAGGTCCTTCGCGGACACGTTCATGATGCCGTTGGCGTCGATGTCGAACGTGACCTCGATCTGCGGCACGCCGCGGGGCGCCGGCGGCAGCCCGACCAGGTGAAACACGCCGATCGCCTTGTTGTCCCGAGCCATCTCGCGCTCGCCCTGGAGCACCCGGATCTCGACGGAGGTTTGGTTGTCCGAAGCGGTCGAAAACGTTTCGCTCTTCTTCGTCGGAATGGTCGTGTTGCGCTCGATCAGGCGAGTCGTAACGCCGCCCAGCGTCTCGATACCGAGCGAGAGCGGTGTGACGTCGAGCAGGAGCAGGTCCTTGACGTCCCCCGCGAGAACGCCGCCCTGGATCGCCGCGCCGACGGCGACGACCTCGTCCGGGTTCACGCCCTGATGCGGGTCCTTGCCGAAGAGCTCCTTGACGAGCGCCTGAATCCGCGGCATCCGCGTCTGTCCGCCGACGAGAACCACTTCGTCGATGTCCTTGGGCTCCACGCCGGCGTCCTTCATCGCCTGTTTGCAGGGGCCGATCGAACGCGTGACGATGTCTTCGACGAGCTGCTCGAGCTTGGCGCGCGTCAACCGCAGCTGGAGGTGCTTGGGCCCGGACGCATCCGCCGTGATGAACGGGAGGTTGACTTCCGTCTCGACGACGTTCGAAAGCTCGATCTTCGCCTTCTCCGCCGCTTCCTTCAGGCGCTGCATGGCCATGGCGTCCTTCGACAGGTCGACGCCCTGGTC
>DATNMZ010000212.1:0-2259 GCA_035602095.1 Thermoanaerobaculia bacterium | reverse complement strand
AAGCCGCAGCGATTTCCCGGGAGGCACTCTCGCCGACGACGACGGCGAGCCGTTCGCCGTCGGCGCGGAGGACGTGCGGCAGAGGCCGGGAGAGATCGAGGACGATGCGCGTCACCATCTCCGGCGACGTCGCAAACTGCGAGACCCGGATGCGGGAGACGAGGCCGCTTGCAACGGTGATCGCGCGCTTGCGGACTTCGTTCTTCACGCCCGGCAGGTCGATGACGACGCGGGGCGGATTTCCGAGCGCGAACGTCCTGGGCGAAAAGGTCCCGTCCCCGAGAAGCGTGACGGTGACCTCTCCCTTGCCCGGAGTCGCCCGGATCTCTTCGAGGGCGTGAGCCGGCTCTCCCCGGGCTTCTGTCCGGTGCGCGCCGATCTCCTGGGTCTCGACGATCAGGGAAGCGGGAGCGGTCACCGCAGACGGCATCGCTTCGGCCGCCGCCGCCGCCTGCCCCGGACCCTCGAAAGAGATCGCGAGGCCCTGGCCCAGGGTGCGGATGTCGAAGCGCGCGCCTTCCCGGTGCGCCACGGTCAGACGGGTCAATGGCTTGCCCATTTCCAGGACGGGCTCGACGGTCACGGAGGAGACGAGCTCCCCGGACGGTTTCGGCGCCGAGAAGGTGTCGGCGAGGCCGATCCCGGGCAGATCGACGATCAGGAGGTCGGGCCGGGGCTCGTAAGCGGTGTAGAGCAGCGGGGCGTTCGCGGAGAGAACCAGCCGGGCTCCGTCGGCGTCTTCGGAGAAGGCCGCTTCCTGGACGTGCGCCGACGCGGGCGCCGACGCGGAGGAACCGGACGCTGCCGGTGCGGCTCCGGCGGCCTGCGGGCGCGTCCCGCGGCCCCGGGAGGCGCAGCCAAGTGCCGCCGTCAGGGTCAAGGCCACGAACGCCGTCGCGGACCTTCTCAATGCCATTCGCATCGTTCCTCCCGTCGCGGTGGAAGCCCTCGTTCTCTGGTCAAGGCTTGACAGTCGCATTCAGCTGTTTCGTCACGTCGCGGAAAGGTTTGACACTCTGCGGATCGTTCAAGTTCTGCCGGAAGCTGATCTCGTTCGGCCCGACGCGGGTGACTTCTCCGTCATAGAGAACATCGCCGCCGCGCAGGAGGTAGCTCTTGTTGTCGGTGCCCCGGATCTGGGCGACGTACCCGGTGCGCGTCTTCCAGATGCCCTGAACCACCACGTCGTCGATCGAAATGCCGGCGATCCCCGGCGGGCGCTGCCCGATGGAGCGGTTCTCGGGGCGGACGAGCAGTGAGCGAAAGGGGTCTCGCCGGCCCGCAGGGTCGTACGTGTACCCGCGGCCGGAGAGAGTCGGGTCTTCGGCCACCACGGGGGGAGGCGCATCCGGAGCGCTCGCGGCGGGAGGGGCCGGGGCAGCGGGTGCCCGGACGGGCGCGGCCGGCTTCTTCTGCGCGGACGCCACCGCGACGCAGAGGAAGAAGGCGAGGAGGACGGCGAGACGCTTCGTCATTCGATCTTCCCGGCTGCATCCGAGGTCTTGCTCTTCAGCGTCCGCGCCTTCGCGGCGGCTGCCGCCCCTTCGGTGCCCGTGCCGGCCTTTGCCGGAGCGTTCTCGTCCCCGGTGTAAATGAACGTCTTCGCGATGAAGTTGGCGCTGATCGACTTGCCCTGCTGCTCGAGGGCACCGACCTTCATGTCTTCCACGTTGACGATCCGCGAGAACCGGCTCATCCGATCGAAGAAGAGCGCCAGGTTGTGGTACGTCCCTTCGAGGGAGATGTCGATCGGGTACTCCGAGTAGAAGTCCTTGGCGATCGGCTCTCCGGGCGTGAACTTCTTCAGCGTGAAGTCTCCCTGGCGGGTCAGAGTCTCGATCCGCTTGATGAGATCCTCGGTGTTGCGCGCCGACGGGAGGATCTGGAGCAGCTTGGCGAGCTCGAGCTCCAGCCGCTTCACCTCTTCCCGGAACTGCGAAAGCTTGCGCTCGGCGGCGCGTCCCTTGCTGATCTCGTCCTGAAGCCCTTTGAGTTCCACCGTCTTGCGGTCGACGTCCGTCCTGACGCCGCGCAGCCAGAAGTAGTGGACGGCGCCGGCGAGAAGGGCGCCGATGACGAGCCCGATGAGCGCCGCCTGCCACCACTTCCGCTCCTCGAGCTTCAGTTCGATGGCCATTGCTACGCCTTGGCCTTGCCGGCCGGCGCAGGCGCCGCCCCGGCCGCAGCGGCCGGCCGGAACACGAGGTTCATTTCCCAGCTGTAGATGCCCTGGTTGCCCGGATCCTGGCCGAGGTTCTT
>DATNMZ010000211.1:0-4166 GCA_035602095.1 Thermoanaerobaculia bacterium | reverse complement strand
CCGGCACAGGGCCGCGACGCGCGACACCGTGTTTCCAAGATCGTTGGCGAGGTCCGCGTTGTATCGCACCAGGAAGGCTTCGTCCGAAAAGCTGGCGTCCTGCCCGAAAGCCATCTCCCGCAGCAGGAAGTACCGCACGGCGTCCGGGCCGAAATCCGCCGCGAGCTCGTCCGGTCGGACGATTCCGCCCACGGACTTCGAGATCTTGCGCCCGTCGCGCAGCCACCAGCCGTGCGCCCAAACGGTCGTCGGGAGCGGCAGGCCGGCCGAAAGAAGGAACGCGGGCCAGTACACCGCGTGGAACCGGAGGATGTCCTTCCCGATCACGTGCACACGCCGCCCCTGCGGGTCCGCCCAGAACTGGCGGTAGAGAGCGTCGTCCTCGGACCCGAATCCGAGCGCCGTGACGTAGTTGGCGAGCGCATCGAGCCACACGTAGACCACGTGGCCCGGATGCCCCGGAAACGGGATGCCCCACTGGAGATTCGTCCGCGAGACGGAGAGATCATTCAACCCGCCTCGAATGAACGAGACGACTTCGGCGCGGCGCGTTTCGGGGCGGATGAATCCCGGATTACCTTCGATGTGCCGGAGGAGAGGCTCGGCGTATCGGGAGAGGCGGAAGAAGACGTTCTCCTCCGATTCCCAGACGCAGACCGTCCCGTGCACCGGACACCGTTTCTCGAGATCGAGCTCCTTCTCCGTGTAGAAGGCCTCGCAGCCCGAGCAGTACCAGCCCTCGTGCTTCGCCGTGTAGAAGTCTCCCGCGGCGGCGATGCGGGCGACGAGAGTCTCGACGCCCTGTCGGTGCCGCGCCTCTGTAGTGCGGATGAAATCGTCGTTGGCGATGTCGTAGGTCTTCCAGAGCTCCCGGTATCGCGCCACGACGCGGTCGGCGAGCTCGATCGGACGGAGATTCTGCTCGGCAGCCGCTTTTTCGATCTTCTGCCCATGCTCGTCCGTGCCCGTCAGGAACCACGTGGGTTCCTTGACCAGGCGGTGGAATCGCGTCAGGGCGTCCCCGACCACGGTCGTGTAGATGTGCCCGATGTGGGGCAGATCGTTGACGTAGTAGATGGGTGTCGTGGCGTAGAAGGGTCTCATCGGAGAGGCGAAAGATACAGCTGTCGGCTGTCGGCTGTCAGCTGTCAGCCGTCCCCTCTATTGCCGGTTGTCCGTTCACAGTTCTTCACAGGAGGCCCGCCTCCCGGAAAGAGACGCAGCCGGAGCGGCCTACGACGATGTGATCGAGCAGGCGCACGCCGACCGACTCCGAGGCCGCCGCGAGGCGGCGCGTGAACTCCCGGTCCTCCCGCGAGGGCGCCGGGTCGCCCGACGGGTGGTTGTGGTACAGGATCACCCCGGCGGCGTTGACGAGCAGCGCGCGCTTCAAGATCTCGCGCGGCTCGACGACGGCGCGGTCGAGCGTGCCGCGATAGATGTCCGGGTCATCTTTCAAGAGGCGGTTCCGGGCGTTCACAAACAGCGCGCCCGTCCTCTCCTGGGCACCGTCTCCGCGCGCCCGGCGAAGGTACTCCTTGACGAGGCCCGGCTCTCCCAGCAGATCGCGCGGCGCCAGGGCCTCGGTCGACAGCCGCCGTCCGAGCTCGAGCGCTGCCTCGATGACCGCCGCGCGGGCGAGCTTGATTCCCCGCTCGCGTCGAAGCTCCGCTCCGGACATCCCCGCGAGGCCGACGAGGCCGCCCCGGCCCGCCAGAAGGGAGCGGGCGCGGTCGAGCGCGCTCTCTCCCCGCGTTCCCGATCCGAGCAGCAGCGAAAGAAGTTCTTCGTTGGAAAGGGACACGGCTCCGACTCGGGAGAGCCGTTCGCGGGGTCGATCCTCGCAGGGGAGATCGCGGATTCGGAGAGCGGGACGGGACATCGGTTCGGTCATGGCGGCGGCCGGAGAACCGTCCGCGCGGCCCGGGAGGACGGCGGGATATTCTCACGAAATGGACGGGCGGTTCCAGCCGACCCCGAGACCGCTGCTCGTCGTGGCCGGGGTGCTCTTGCTCCTCGCCGCGCTCCTCTGGCCGCTTCTCTCGCGCTTTGCGGGCCGGCTTCCCGGGGACGTCGTCGTGCGGCGCCAGAACTTTACGTTCGTCTTCCCGATCGTCACATGCCTCGTGCTGTCGCTGCTCGTGTCGTTCCTGCTGTGGCTCTTTCGGAGATGAGGCGGCGGTATAGCGCCTCGATCCGGTCGAGCCGAATCTCGGAAGAGAAGCCCTTCTCCACTCGGTCGCGTCCGCCCCGCGCGAGGCGCGCGGCGAGGGCACGATCGAGCAACAGGCGGCGGACGGCGGCGGCCATAGCCGGCGGATCCCGCGGCGGGACGAGGACTCCGGACTCGCCGTCGACGACCAGCTCGGGGTTTCCTCCCGCGGCGGCGGCGAGAACGGGCTTGCCGAGGGCCATCGCCTCGCGAAGCGTCCCCGTGATCCCCAGTCCTTCGTAGGAGAGGTCCGCGACGAGATCGGCCGCGGCGAGGACGTCCGGCATGTCGGAACGGAACCCGATCGGCAGGACGCGCGATTGCACCCCCTGAGCCTTCGCGAACGACAGGACGTCCGCCTTCTTCGCATCGTCCTCGCAGGCGACCACGGCCGTTCTCAATCCCGGAAAATCGGCCGCGAGGAGCGCCGTCGCCGAAACGAGATCCCGCCAGCCTTTCCACTCGCGCGCGCCGACCTGAACGAGCAGCGTCTCCTCGGGCGCGATCCCCCACTCCCGCCGGATCTTCGCGCCATCCGCCTTCGCCGGGTCGAAGATCGACAGGTCGACGCCCGCGTACACGACGTTCACCACCTCCGGCCGGAGGCGGCCCGTCGCGACGATGACCTTCTTAATGTCCTCGCAGACCGTCACGACCGCGTCCATCCTCACGTGGTACTTGATCCGGTTGAAGGCGTCGAGGGGGAAGGAAACCCCGCGATTGACCACCAGAACGGGCCGGCGCCGCGAGAACAGCGTGGAGAAAAGCGCCACCGAGTGGGCGATGCCTTTGTGCACGTGAACGACGTCGACCGCCCGCCCGTCGACCAGGGATGCCAGCCGCCGCGCGCTGCCCAGGTCGAACTCGTGCTTCAACGGGAGAGGAAAAAAATCGATCCCCTCTTCGAGCGCCCGCTGCCGCACGTCCCCCGCGTCGCGGGACACGATGGCGACCCGGTGCCCGCGGCGCGCGAGGCCGCGCGCGAGCTGGAACATCTGAACGACGCTTCCCGTCGAGAAGAGGCCCTTCTCGAGAATCTGGAGGATCGAGAGCGCCGGCTGTCCGGTCCCGCTCAGGCGCCCTCCGAAACCGGCACGAGCACGATCTTTCCGTGGTGGAGACCCGCTTCCATCCGCTGATACGCCTGCGCGGCCCGCGAAAAGGGGAACGTCTCGTCGATCCGGGGCTTCAGCCGTCCCGAGGCGACGGCCGAGAGGAGAGCGCGGAACTCCAGGTCGTTGCTCATCGTGGATCCCAGGATCGAGAGCTGTTTCCAGAAGATCAGCCGGAGCTCCTCCTTCGGGTTCGGTCCCGAAGTGGCGCCGCAGGTCACGATCCGGCCGCCTTTCGCCGCGGCCTGGAGCGATGACATCCAGGTCGACTCGCCGACGCAGTCCACCACGACGTCGACTCCGCGTTTGCCGGTCCGGGAGCGGACTTCGCGGGCGACGTCCTGCTTCCGATAGTCCAGGACGACCTCCGCTCCGGATTCCGTGACGCTCCGGATCTTCTCCTCGCCCGAAGTCGTCGCCCAGACCCGGCCGCCGCAGAGAAGCGCGATCTCGAGCGCCGCCCCCGCGGCTCCCCCGCCCGCGCCGTGGATCAGGATCGTCTCACCGGGGCGCAGCGCGGCCCGCCCGACGACCATTCTCCAGGCCGTCTGGTACACGAGCGGAAACGCGGCCGCCTGCGCGAAAGAGAGTCCCTCCGGGATCGGGAACACGTTGCGGGCCGGAACGACGACCCGCTCGGCGAACGTGCCGTGCACGTGCTCGCCGAGGATGCCGAACTTCACGCAGAGGCTCTGCTCCCCTCCGCGGCAGAACTCGCAGGCTCCACAGAAGAGCCCGGGCTGGATGAGCACGCGGTCGCCGGGCTGAATGCCCACGACGCCGGCCCCCACGGCGTCGACGACGCCGGCTCCGTCCGCACCCGGAACCTGCGGCAGAGGAAC
>DATNMZ010000210.1:0-3967 GCA_035602095.1 Thermoanaerobaculia bacterium | reverse complement strand
GCACTCCTATGCCACTCCCGGCACCTACACGGTGTCGCTGACCGTGATGAACAACGCGGGTTCCTCGACAACCTCGCAGGCGGTGACGGTCTCCGGATGCGGCGCGAATGCCCTCTGCTTGAACGGGGGGCGGTTCCGCGTCCAGGCCTCGTGGCGCGTCCCTTCGCAGGGGACGAGCGGGGTCGGCTCCCCCGTCGCACTGACCGGCGACACCGGCTACTTCTGGTTCTTCACCAGCAACAACGTCGAGCTCGTCGTCAAAGTCGTCGACGGGACGCCGTTGAACGGGCGGTTCTGGTTCTTCTCGGGGGCCCTCTCCGACGTCGAGTACACCGTGCAGGTCACGGACACGCGCACGGGCGCTGTCCGCACCTACTTCAACCCGCAGGGGTCGCTCGCGAGCACCGCGGACACGTCCGCCTTCGCGGCCGGGGAGATGGAGCCCTCCCGCTTCGACCCTCCCGGCGCGGGCGGGCGGGATACCGGCTCCCGGCCGGATGTCGTTTCGGCCTCGGGCGCCGCGGCGGCCGACGGCCCGTGCTTTGCGGCGCTGACGGCGCTCTGCTTGAACGCGTCCCGCTTCCGGGTCGAGGTCGCGTGGCAGGTGCCGGCCCAGGGCACGCGAGGCGCGGGAATCGCCGTGCCGCTCACGAGCGACACGGGGCACTTCTGGTTCTTCTCCGCGAACAACGTCGAGCTCGTCGTCAAGGTGGTGGACGGGCGCGCCTTCAACGGGCACTACTGGGTCTTCTCGGGGGCGCTGTCCGACGTCGCGTACACCATTACGGTTACGGACACCGCCACGGGCGCCGTCCGGACCTACTCGAATCCGTCGGGCAGTCTCTCGAGCTTTTCGGACGTAGCGGCTTTCTAGTTTCCTGTCGTAGGGGCGGGGCTTGTCCCCGCCCGGGCGGCCGCAAGGGCCGCCCCTACAAACCCTCCGCTCCTCGCCGCCGCGCGGCGCGCAATAGGCGCAGGCGCGGGGCGATGGGCGGCAGGCGCGTCTTTGCGAAGAGCCGGCCGCCGACGTAGAGCACGGGAATCGAATCTCCGAAGCACGCGGCGAGATCCGGATCCGAATCGACGTCCACGATCTCCCAGGTGTGGGGGATCTCCTCCAGCATCGAGTCCACCTGCCGCCGCAGATCGTCGCAGAGGCCGCAGCCCGGCCGGGAGAGGAGGCGCAACCGGGTCATCGCCGCCGGGGATCCGGCCGCGTCACTCGACTCCGCTCTTTTCCGCCGCGCCGGGCGCCGACTGCACCGCCACCCGGTAGACGTAGTCGAAACCGGAAAGGAATGCCGTCGTCGCGGCGGCGCCGAAGGCGATCAGCACGACCGGGCGCGGCCAGCTCCAGAGGTTCGCGCACAGCACGAAGAGCACCGTGATGATCAAGGTCACGGTCGTCACTTTCCCGAGCCAGGTCGGCGGGAACCGGCGCCGGGAGCCCGAAAGAATCAGAAGCAGAGCGACCGTCAGAAGCAGGACGTCCCGGGAGATCACCATGAACGCGAGCCACATGGGGATCTTCACGGCCGCCGGAAAGGACGGGATGGTCAGGAAGAGGTACGAGCTCATGAGGAGGAGCTTGTCCGCGATCGGGTCGAGGTAGGCCCCGAGCGCCGACTGCATGTCGAACCGCCGCGCCAGGTAACCGTCGATTCCGTCCGAGATGCCGGCGGCCACGAAGAGGACGAGGGCTATCCCGAAACGGCCCTGGGAGATCGCGTAAAGAAAGAAAGGGAGCGCGGCGAGCCGCAGGAGAGTGATGAAGTTCGGCAGCGTCCACGGACCTCGGAGAAGCGCGCGGCGCGCTCGGGCTTCATTCACGGGAGGAGTTGCCTCCGCCGGACGCGAGCGCGCGGATCCGGTCGAGGGCGCGGGTGAACTCGGGGCCGGATGGAGGACTGGATTCCGCCTCCTCCTTCCAGAGACCGCAAGCCTCGGCCGAGCGGATCGCCTCCGCGGTGCTCCGCCCCGCGCGGCCGTCGCCCTTCCCCAGGCATGCCGGCTCCGCTTTCGGATTCACGATCGAGAGCAACCGTAGCAGGAGACGCGACGCGGCGCCCCGTGTGAGCGTCGCGTCGGGGTTGCCGCGGTGCGTCTCCCGATCCGCTTCGAGGAGCCCGAGCGCCAGCGCTCGCGCGAAGGCGCGCGTGTCGCGGCGGGAGACCGCGTCGCTCGCGATCACTCCCGATCGAACGTGAGCCTCGCGGACCTCGGGAAACATCCACCAGACGAGATTGGACGCCGAAGCTCGGGTCAGGCGCTCCGCCCGCGCCGCTTCGCGCTCCGGAGGGGGCCAGTTGGCTACGCGAAACGCCAGCCGGGCCTCCTCGGCGCGGCGCTTGAATTTCGGATCCGACCGCGCCAGCGCGTCGAAAACCGCCACGGCGAAAGCGTGCTCGTCCAGCTCCTCCGCCAGGTTCCCGACCCGCTCGGCGAGAGAGACGTTCGTGGGTTCCAGCTCGTAGGCCTCGCGGTAGCGGCGGAGCGCCTTGTCGGGTTGTCCCGCGGAGAATTCGATCTCGGCGGCGAATTCTCGCAGCCCGGCCGACTCCGGTGCGATGTCGATCGCGGCGGCGATCCGGTCACGGGCCTCCGCAAACTTCCGCTCCTCGGAAGCGACCCGCGCCTGCGCGGCGAGGGCGTCGCGCGCGGCGATTCGCAGCTCCTCCGCCCGCGCTTTGAGTCCCGGGCGGCCGGCGGTGCGGGCGACGGCGCGCTGATACAGGCGGTAGCCCTCGGAGGGCCTGCCCCCGCGGCCGCGCGCTTCGCCGCAGACGACGAGCAGGGGCAGGGTCGCCTCGCCGGAAGCGAGGGTGTCCTGGCAGGCCGCGAGAGCCCGCTCGAAATCGCCGAGCAGAACCTCCGCTTCGATCCAGCCGATGTCCGCCGCCAGGCGATGTCCCTCCGAACGCGCCGAGGCGAACTCCCGGGCCGCCGCCCGCGCGTCGCCGCGAAGGAGAGCCTCCCAGCCCCGGTCGACGCTCTCGGGGAACGGTCCGGAGAGCTCCTCGCGGGGATCGAGCGGGAAACTGTCCCGAACCTGGATCCCCGGAGGACGGGTGGCACAGCCGGCGGCGACGGCCGCCGCGAAGGCCAGAAGCAGGAATGCGGCGCCCCGACCCGGTCTCGCCGCCGGAAGCGGCCGGAGAGGGGGAGACGTCGCGGCAGGCAGAAGCGGTTGGCGGAAGGTCCGGTTCCTGCGAACGCGGGCCGCGTCCGCGGCGCATTTCATGGAGTGGCCGGCAGGCTCTCCGAGCGGATCGAAGCGATCGCGTGCTTGTAGATCATCTCTTCGCGGCCGTCGACTTCGAGGACGAGCGCGAATTTGTCGAACCGCCGGAGGCGGCCCATCCGCTCCTCTCCGGACGTCAGACGGACAGTGATGGCGATGTTGTCCTTACGCAGGTTGTAGAAGAACGAGTCTTGAACGTTGATCGGGACCTTGTTCATCCGCTTCTCTCCGTCCCGTCCCCGTCCACGCGAGCGAGGGTCGCCGCCAGTGCCCGCTCCGGAGACAGCCACTCGACCCCACTCTCCCGCGCGAACCAGGTTCTTTGACGTTTGGCGAGCTGACGGGTGGCCGCCACGATTTTCTCTTCCGTCTCCCGCCGCTCCGCGCGCCCCTGAACCCACTCCGCCACTTCCCGATAGCCGATCGCCTGGAACGCCTGCGCCTCTACCGGGATTCCCTCCTCGAGCAATCGCCGGACCTCGGCTCCCCAGCCCGCATCGAGCATCCCGGCGACCCGACTCGCGATCCTAGCATAGAGATCTTCGCGCGACGGCTGGATGCCGACCTTCACGATTCGCCAGCCGGCGCTCCAGCCGCGTGGGCGCTCGCGATCGGATGCGCGCCCGCCCGTCGTCAGAAGGATCTCGAGAGCCCGGAGCGTGTATCTCCGATTCGCGGGGGAGATCCGCCGGGCGGACACCGGGTCGTTCACCTCCAGAAAGCGGT
>DATNMZ010000209.1:0-4725 GCA_035602095.1 Thermoanaerobaculia bacterium | reverse complement strand
GGGCATCGCCGGCATGAGCGAGCGCATCGAGCAGCTCGGTGGGCGCCTCGAGATCCAGTCGGGCGATCACGGCACGACCGTGCGTGTTCGGTTGCCGCTCGGGAAGGACGTCAGCGCGAGCCGGCGGCGTCCAGGACTTCTCGGACCTTCCGAGCGAGGGCTTCCGGAGTAAAAGGCTTCTGCAGGAAGCGTCGGCGCGGACGAACCGTCTATTTCGCCTCGTCCCACGCGGAACCGGCGTTCGATTGGAATCGGTCCTTGTAGCCGGTCCAGGACCGGTAGGCGGGAAGGTCGGCGTCGCGAACGAATTCCTCCCGCGATTTGCCCGCGGCGCGCGCCTTGCGGGCCGAGTCCAGGAGGTCCGCGATGTACCTGCGGAAGACCTTCAGGCCGTTGATGTCGGTCACCTCTCCGTGGCCGGGAATCAGGACGGCGTCCGCCGGGACCTTGCCGATCACCAGGTCGAGCGCCGTCAGGTAGCCCTGGACCGAGCCGCCGGACTGGACGTCGATGAACGGGATCACCTGGTTGAAGAAGTCGTCTCCCATGTGGAGAACCTTCGCTTTTTCGAACCATACGACGCTATCGCCGTCCGTATGCGCCGGTGGAAGGTGCCAGACGTGCATTGTCTCGTCGCCCATGTGGATCTTGAGCGTCGAATCGAAGGTCATCATGGGCGCACCGAGCTCCTCGACCCGGACAGACTTCGCCCACGCGAGTTGTTCCGTCATGGACTTCACCGCCCGCTCGTTCCCCGCCTTCTTCGCTTCATCGATCCGCGCGGGATAGTCCCGGGCGATGTCGGTCGGGCTGGCGAGCATCCGGGTCCGCACGTTGTCGTGGGCGATGATCATCGCGAACTGCCGGAAGACCTGGTTGCCGCCGACGTGGTCGCCATGGTGGTGCGTGTTCAGGAGAAACCGGATCGGTTTGTCCGTCACCTTCTGGATCAGCGCGACGATGCCGGGAGCCAGATCCTTGAACTGCGAGTCGACGACGAGGACCGCCTCCGGCCCGACGAAGAACCCGATGTTGCCCCCGCGCCCATAGAGGGCAAAGACGTTTCCGGCGAGCGGCTTCACCCGGAAGGGGTCGTCCGGATTCTGAACGTGGTGGTCCGCGCCGGGTGCCGGCGTCGGAGACGGCGTGGGCCGCTGCCCGAAGGCGAGTCCGCAACTTGCGATCGCGGCGGCCAGGATGGCGAGCACCGGTCTCTTCATCTCTCCCCCTTATTGAGGGAACTCTAACCCCATCCCGCGCCGCAATCTGGAATCGCATGCCCGCGACGAGTCGCTCCCCGTCTAGAATGTCGCCCGCCATGGAACCGCCCGCGGACGCCCCCCGCCGCCCCCGGATCCTCTCGGGCGTTCAGCCCTCGGGGAAGCTGCACCTCGGCAACTATTTCGGGGCGATCCGACAGCACATCGCGCTCCAGGAGGAGGGCGACTGCTTTTTCTTCATCGCCGACTTCCACGCATTGACGACGATCCAGGACCCCGCGGTTCTGAAGGAAAACGTCCGCGCGGTCGCCCTCGACTACCTCGCTCTCGGGCTCGATCCGGAAAAGGCGGCTTTCTTTCGCCAGTCGGACGTCCCCGAAGTGACGGAGCTCGCCTGGATTCTCTCGACCGTCACCGGAATGGGCTTGCTCGAGCGGGCGCACTCCTACAAGGACAAGCTCGCCCGCGGCATCCCGGCGAGCGCCGGCCTCTTCAACTATCCGCTGCTGATGGCGGCCGACATCCTGATCTACCGCTCGAACGTCGTTCCCGTCGGGCAGGACCAGGTCCAGCACATCGAGATGACGCGCGACATCGCGGGATACTTCAATCAGACCTGGAAGAAAGTCTTCCCGCTGCCGGAGGCGAGGCTCGACCGACAGCTCATCGTCCCGGGTACCGACGGCAAGAAGATGAGCAAGTCCTATGGAAACACGATCGACATTTTCGCGGAAGGCCCCGCCTTGAAGAGCGCGGTGATGAAGATCGTCACCGACAGCACGCCCGTCGAGGCGCCCAAGGACCCGCAGACGGACAACGTGTTCGCGCTCTACGCGCTCCTCGCGACGGCGGAGGAACGAGACGCCCTCGCCGGCCGCTACCGCGCCGGGGGCCTGGGCTACGGCGACGCGAAGAAGCTCCTGATCGAGAAGATCGACGAACGGTTCCGTTCCGCCCGGCAGAGGCGGCGCGAGCTCGAGCGCGATCCCGGGCTCGTCGAGGCTTCCCTGCGGCGGGGCGCGGAGCGGGCGAGAGGAGAGGCGCGGGAGACCATGCGGCAGGTGCGCGAGGCCGTCGGGTTGAGGTAGCCGTCCGCCGTCGGCTGAGATTTGCAGCGTAAAGTACTTGACAAGGACACAATCCCCGCCTAGGCTCCCCTCCATGGATCCGGCCCGCTCCCGACCCCCCGCCGACATCGGCGGACGCGCCGTCGACAACCTGCGCTTCATCCGGGAGACGATGGAGCGCGCGTCGGCGTTCACCGCCGTGCCGGGCCGCGGCGGAATCGCCATGGGCACGACGGCGCTCGTCGCCGCGGCGCTGTCGGCGCTCGTCCGGACTCCCGAAGAGTGGCTCGGAATCTGGCTCGTGGAGGCCTTCGTGGCGTTCTCGATCGGCGTCTGGGCGATGGCCCGGAAGGCCCGGAGCGCCGGCACGGCCCTCTTCCGCGGCCCCGGACGCCGGTTTCTCCTGACGCTCGTTCTCGAGCGCGCGCACGCCGTCTCTTTGCTGCCGGGGATGTGGCTGCTCCTCTACGGCGCCGCCGTGGTCACGGGAGGCGCGTTCGCCGTCCGCATCGTTCCCTGGATGGGAGTCCTCTTCATGCTCCTGGGCGCGGTCGCTCTCGCCTCGCCCGCCGCGTGGGGCACGGCGTTTCTCGCGGCCGGGTTCGGAGGCCTGCAGATCGCGTTCGGGCTCGCGATCGCGCGCCGGCACGGCGGATGATGGCGCGCGCCGGCTCCTCCCCCGTCCGGCGGGACAGAGCCAAGGCGCGGGCCGCCTCGACCCGCGCGCCTCGCCCGGGCCGCGGAGGCCTGCCGGAGCTCGACCGCGTCATCCACGAGCGGATGCGGCTCGCCATCGTCAGTGCGCTCGCCGCCAGCGAGACCCTCTCGTTCCGCGACCTCAAACAGTCCCTCCAGGCGACGGACGGGAATCTCTCCGTCCACGCCCGCAAGCTCGAAGAGGCGGGCTATGTCGCGTGCACGAAGTCCTTCGAGGGGCGCGTGCCGAAGACGGAATACCGGCTCACGGCGGATGGCCGGCGCGCCTTCGAACGCTACCTCCGCCACCTCGAAGCGCTCGTGGGCAACGTCCGCGCCTGATCAAATTTTTTTGGGTGATGACTTCATGATACAAAGTACTCTTTCACGATTCAACACCGTGGCGCCCGCGGCGGAGCTCTTCGCTCCCCTGCTCCCCGCGGCCGCCGCCGAGAGCGTCTTCATGCCGGAGAGCGCGCCTTTCGTCGCCCTCGCCTTTCTCGCCGCCGGCGGGGGTCTCCTCGTCGGCGCCGGGGCGATCGCGCTCTGTCTCGCGCTCGGGAGGCGCCGGCTTGCCCGGTGGATCGGGGCCGCCCTCGGAATCGGAGCGGCGGCATACGCGATCCTTCTGCTGGGCTTCTCTCTGACGAGCCGGGAGCGGGTGCTGGAGCCCGGCGCGAAGAAGTATTTCTGCGAGATCGACTGCCACCTGGCCTATTCGCTCGCGGCCGTCGAAACGGCGAAGACTCTCGGGGCGGCCCCGCGTACGGTGACGGCCGGCTCTCGATTCGTGACCGTCCGCGTGCGGACCTGGTTCGATCCCGGGACGATCGCCTCCTTCCGCGGCAACGGGCCGCTCTCTCCGAACCCGCGCGTGGCATTCCTCGTCGACGCGGCCGGCCGGAGGTATGGGGTTTCCGCGGCAGGAACCCGCGCCTACGAGGAAACCCGCGGCTCGACCGTCCCCTTCTCCCGGACGCTCACGCCGGGCGCCTCCTACGAGACCACGCTCGTCTTCGATGCGCCGGAGGGTGCCACACGCCTCTTCGTGGGCGATCCCGAGGGCGTCGAACGCTTTCTGATCGGGCACGAGAACAGCTTCTTCCACCGGAAGATCTACTTCGGCCTGCCGCCGCGCGAGTCGGCCGGCCGCTGACGCGTGCCGCCGGGAGGCGGCGCCGGCGGTCCGGCCGGACGCATCCCGGCCGGCCGGGTCGGAAAGCCGCTTGTCTCCGGCGCAAACCCCGGCAAGAATCGCGGCATGGACGCGCCTCTGTTCTCGAGGATGACGCCGCGCCGCTGGATCGAGTACACGGCCGCGATCCTCGCGGGCAACGGCCTCTATTTTTTGATCCTGTTCCCCGGCCTGCCTCCGGCGCTGCAGCACCAGCCGTTCCGGATCGACCCCGGCCTCCTCCTCGACTTTCTCTGTTGCGTCGCGGTCTACGGCGTGATCCGGCTCGGGTCCGCGCACGCGCGACGCTGGTGGGCGTGAGAGAAGGTGTCAGGTGTCAGGTGTCAGGTGTCAGGTGTCAGGTGTCAGGTGTCAGCCGCTAACTCTCATCCCTGTCACCTGTCACCTGTCACCTGTCACCCGATTACCGGCACGATGACCGGGCGCACGTCGAAGACCCGCCGGCAGGCGCGCTTGGCTGCGATCGCGATCTCGGCCCGCAGCCACTCGAAGTCGCCTCGCTCCTCGGCGCTGGCGCGCGCGAGCACGGCCCGCGCCGCCCGGCCCA
>DATNMZ010000208.1:0-9178 GCA_035602095.1 Thermoanaerobaculia bacterium | reverse complement strand
GTGGGCGAAGCAACGGTGGTATCCCGCCGTGACGGAGAAGCTCACGAGCGAGAAAAGGACGAAGAGAAGCGCCGGCTGCCACCACTCGACGCCGTTGCGCCAGGCGTACGCCGCCGTGCCGACCACGCCGATGACGGGGGTCAGCGAGAGGAAGAGAATGTTGATCCAGTCCAGGCGTTTCGTCATGGATTCTCCCGCGGAGTTCTTGCCTCTTTCGACGACAGGGGGAGTCGAGTTGTCGGAGGCATGTGCAGCATAACATGTTCGACGACGCCCGCCCGGGCCCGCGGTCTCAGCGCCCCTCGGCGCCGTGCTCCGATATCCTTGCGGCATGAACCGAAGCTTCCGGCCCCTCGCTCTCGCGATCCTTTTGGCCGCACTGGCCGTTTCCGCGTCGAGAATCACGGCACAATCTCCGGATGTGAAGGTCCCCTCTTCCGCCGCGAAACTCTCCGTCGCGTCCGATCTTGCAAAGCGCCTGGCGCGGTGGAAGCCGGTCGAGATGCCTTTTCGCGCGCAAGGGCTCTCCGCGAAGGAGCGCCGGCTCGTGGAGAAACTCGTCGAAGCTTCCCAGGAGCTCGAAAACATCTTCTGGCGCCAGAGCGATCCTGAGGGAATGGCGCTCTACCAATCCCTGACCGACTCATCCGATTCTGCCGCGCAGGCTCTGCGCCGGTATCTCTGGATCAACGGAAGCCGCTGGGACCTTCTCGACGAGAACCGGCCCTTCGCCGGTGCCGATCCGATGCCGCCCGGACGCTCCCTCTACCCCGCGGGGCTCACCCGCGCGGAAATCGAGGCGTACGTCGAGGCGAACCCCTCGGAGAAGGCGGCGCTCTACGACGAGCGCACGGTGATCGTCCGGGAGGGCGCGCGCCTGAAAGCCGTGCCGTACCGCATCCAGTATCGCCCGTGGCTCGAGCGCGCCGCGGGAGCGCTGCGCGAGGCCGCAGACCTCTCCTCCGACCCCGCGTTTGCGAACTTTCTCCGGCTGCGCGCGAAAGCGCTCGTGACCGACGACTATTACGAGAGCGACCTCGCCTGGGTAGACCTCGTCGATCCCAAATTCGACGTCATCTTCGCGCCCTACGAGACCTACCTCGATGGCCTGCTCGGCGTCAAGACGTCCTACGGAGCCGCGGTCTTGATCCGCAACGAGGCGGAGAGCCGGAAGCTCGCCGTGTTCCAGAAGTACGTACCCGACATCCAGGAGGCGTTGCCTCTGGCGGCGGAGGATCGCCCCTCCAAGCGAGGCCGGCGGACGCCGATGGAGGTGATGGACACGCCGTTTCGCGCCGGGGACCTGCGGCACGGCTATCAGGCGGTGGCGGACAACCTCCCGAACGATCCGCGCGTCCACGAGGTGAAGGGGAGCAAGAAGATCTTTTTCAAAAACTTTATGGACGCCCGTGTGAAGGAGGTCATCGTTCCCGTGGCGCGCCGGCTCCTCCGCGAGGACCAGGCCGCGAAAGTGACCGGCGAGGGATACCTGGTCGGAACGTTGATGCACGAGATCAGCCACGGGCTCGGGCCGGCCTTCGCGCGCTCGGGCGGGAAGAAGCGGGACATCCGCGAGGCGATCGGACCGGCCTACTCCGCGCTCGAAGAGGCGAAGGCCGATGCCGGCGGGCTCTTCGGCCTCGACTGGCTGATCCGCCACGGGGCGCTCCCGAGGGCGCGGGCGGAGGAGTACTACGCCTCGCACGTCGGCGGCCTCTTCCGCACCGTGCGATTCGGGACCGGCGAGGCCCATTCCCGCGCCGAGATGATGGAGTTCAACTTCCTCTCCGAGCAAGGCGCGATCAGCCGCGACGCCGCGACCGGCCGCTACGTGATTAACTTTGCGGCGATGCCCCGCGCGATCGCGGCGCTCACTCGGGAGCTCCTCGAGATCGAGGCGACGGGCGACCGCGCGCGCGCGGAGCGGTGGTTTCAGAAGTACGAGGCGATGCCCGAGGCGCTCCGGGCGGCGCTCGACCAGACGAAAGACATCCCCGTGGACATCGATCCGAGAGGCTCGTTCCCCGAAGGGGGGAGTAAGTAGTTGTCAGTTGTCAGTTGTCAGTTTCCGGGGCGTGCCCTCACGGAACCGATGACTGATAACTGATTACTGAGAACTCTCTCTGGCAGTTGTCAGTCTTCAGTCTTCAGTTTCCGGGGCGCGCCCTCACGGAACTGATTACTGATAACTGATTACTGATAACTCGTCCTCAGGCGTCGTTTCGGGCGAGCCGCTCGAGCTCGGTCACCACGCGGTCGAGCTCCTCGACGAGCGGAGAGGAACCTCCCTCCGCGAGTGTCTGCGTCACGGTTCGGTAGTACCAGAGCGTCTCGTGGCGCGGCGCGGAGAACTTGGACCAGACGCGCTCTCCCTCCCGCCGGAAGTCGGCCAGCACCGACCGCGCGTTGTGCAGCTTGTCCGCGGCCGAGACGAGCCGCACCGAGGGAGAGGCGCCGTGCAGCTTCGCGAGGTAACCCTCCTTGCGCGGCCGCCACGCGGGCTTCGGCGTCTCGTACGAGTCCGTGCATCCGTCCACGATGTCGGCGACCCGCGGCCCGAAGCGCCGCCGGATCTCGTCGAGCGTCGCTCTTCCGCCGCAGTCTTCGGCGGCGTCGTGGAGAAGGGCGGCAATCGCCTCGTCTTCGTCGCCGCCGTTCTCGAGTACGAGCGCGGCCACCGAGAGCAGATGGGCGACGTACGGGATCCGCGACCCCTTCCGCCGTTGCTGGCGGTGAAGCTCGCTCGCCCACACCATCGCATCGTCGAATCGCGAGGACAGCACGCTCCCGCGCCCTTCCGGTAATGGAAGGTCGCGCGCCCCCTCGGCTGGAGCCGGCTTTCCGAACGTCTCCCGGGATGTCATGGCTCCCTTTTAACAGACCAGCGGCCTGCTAGATTTCGCGGATGGCCGCCGTCTCCGAGCTCCGGGTCCCGGTCGCCCTCCTTTCGCTCTCTCTTGCGGTCGCCTGCGCGGTCCGCGCCGCGCCGGGAGCGCCGGCGTCGCCCGAGTGGATCCCGGGGCCGCGCGGCCGGCTCCGGGTGGACGACGGCGGAGACGGCAGCGGCGTCCCCGTCGTTTTCGTCCACGGCAACGGCGGAAATCGGACACAGTGGGCCGCGACGCTCGCGCACGTGAGACGGTCGCGGCGCGCGATCGCATTCGATCTCGCGGGCATGGGCGATTCGGAGCTCTCGCCCGGGGAGCCCATCTCGGTCGAGGGGTTCGCGCGCGACATCGAAGCCGTGGCGGACGCGGCCGGGCTGTCCCGGTTCGTGCTCGTCGGACACAGCTACGGGGGCGCGGTCATCGCCGCCTACGCCGGGATGCGCCCGGACCGCCTCGCCGGGCTCGTCTTTGCCGACTCCGCCGGTGATCTCCACGACACGCCCGACGCGACTCTCGAACCCCTGCGGCGCGGGCTGCGGGACGACTACCGCGGCTTCACGGAAAAGTGGTTCGAATCCATCCTGACCGGCGCGCGGCCGGAGACCCGCGAAGCGGTCCTGACTTCCCTGCGCCGGACCCGGCCCGAGGTGTTCATCGGCGCAACCGAGGCGGCGTACCGCTTCCGCCTCGACGCCGCCCTGGCCCGCTACCGGGGCCCGCGCCTTTCGATCGCCTCCTGGCTCTTCGGGAACCCGGTCGCGATCCACCGCACGACCCCCGACATGCCGGTCCGGCACATGGAGGGAGTGAGCCACTGGCTGATGATGGACCGGCCCGAGGAGTTCGACAGCCACCTGGACGACTTTCTCGCAAAGCTTCCCCGCTGATCGGAACATTTCGCCGCCTTTCGACGTCTGAGATCACAGGGCCGGGGTCTGCCTCGAGGCTCAGGGATCTTTCGGCCAGAAAAAGGGGGACGGCATGAGCGTGCGTTTCGGAGGACTGCTCCTGATTTCAGCGGCGCTCGCGGGGACGGCGCCGGCTCTCCCGGCGGAATCGCGGATCGAGAAGACGCTCCGCCTCGAGCCCGGAGGGACATTCTCCCTTCAGGCGGACCTCGGCCGGGTCCGGCTCACGGGAACCGACCGGCCCGGCGCACGGATCATCATCACGTCCAGGCGGGACGACCTCGAGGACCTCCTCCGGTTTCAGTTCGAGGAAGGAGCGGGAACGGCGAGAGTCGTCGCGCGCAAGAGGTACCCCATCTCCAGCTTCTTCGGCTCTCGGGGAGGCTCCATCGTCTTCGAAGTCGAAGTCCCCGCGCAGACGCGAGTCGTGGTGGACACGTCGGGCGGCTCCATCTCGATCGCCGGCGTCGCCTCCAGCGCGAAGCTCGAGACGTCGGGCGGCGCCATCGAGGTTCGCGATCAGACCGGCGACTTGAACGCACACACGTCGGGCGGATCGATTTCTCTCTCCCGAGTGCGGGGCAAGTCCCGGGTCGACACTTCCGGAGGGGGCATCCGAGCGGAGGAGCTCGAAGGACCGATCGACGCGGAGACGAGCGGCGGATCGATCGATTTCGACCGCGTGACCGGAGACATCCATGCGCACTCCTCCGGAGGCGGGATCCGCATCCGCGAGGCGGGTGGACGCGTGGATGCCGGCACGTCCGGGGGCTCCGTTCAGGTCGCCTTCACGCGGGCCAACGCCCGCGGGGGCACGATCGAGTCGTCGGGAGGCGGGGTTTCGGTGTCCGTGGATCCGTCCGTCGGTCTCGCGATCGACGCGGCGGGCAACTCGGTCGACTCCGACCTGCCGATCACGGTTCGAGGCCAGATCTCGCGCCGGCATCTCCAGGGAGTGCTCGGGCGCGGCGGCGAAACGCTTCGCCTCCGGACGAGCGGAGGCTCGGTGCGCATAAAGGGGCTCTGATCCAAGGGGTTCGTCCGGTTCCGGTTCCGGCTCGATCGAGAGCTTCGTCGCGGATCTCCGGCGGAGCCGATTCCTCAACCGATCGGCGAACCGCCTCCGCGGCCATGCAACGCCATCTGCCCGAGCATCTCGACGAACTTTTCCGGCTCCTCGAACGCGGGCGCGTGGCCGGAGCGTTCGAACCAGACGAGCTTTTTCGCGGGCGCGTCGAGACCCCGGAGCCATCGCTCTCCGATCTCGGGAATCGTGCTGCCGTCGTGACGGCCCAGGGCGACGTGCACCGGCACGTCCAGTCGCGGAACGGTCTTTTCCAGGTCGAGATCGGCGAGCTGCGGGTACAGAGCGTCGAAGCTGGCGGCGTACGCCTTCCAATACATCCCGCGGTCTTCCGGGGTGTATTCGGGAGCCCGGGCGAGTACCATGAGCGCTTCCTGGCGAAAAGGACTGGGCCCCGCCGCTTCGGCGGAGAATCTCTCCGCGCAGATCAAGCGCAGGAACTCCCGGTCGAACACGCCGGAACCGGTGTAGGGAGGCGGTCCCGCCGCGTCGAGATCTTCGCGAGCTCGCACTTCGCCCCGCCGGCCCGCCTCTTCCCGGGCGCGCTCCCAGGAGATGCGGTCGTTCTCCCGCGTGTTCACGAGCGGGGCGACGGCGACGAGCGCATGGAAGACGCCGGGGCATTGCTGCGCCGCGAGGGCTTGCGAGAGCTCCACGGTGTCCGCAACGAGCTGATCGACCGTGAGGGCGGAGCGGGGCTCGAGCGAACGCCAGGACTTGCCTGCGCCCCGCTGATCCCAGGAGACCACCGTGAACCGTTCCTCGAGGCGCCCCAGGAACCGGTGGATCCAGGGTGTCTCCGCCGCCCCGGGGCCGCCGTGGACGAGGAGGAGAACGGGTTTGCCGGGAGCTTCGCCGGCGACGGAGATCCACTGCTGCGCTCCGCCGAGGACGACGCTTCTCACGGTTCCGATGGTATCCGTGCGTCCTGCGTGCCGGAGATCTAGAATCGCGGGATGGCCGGTTCGGAAAAGGTCGCGGTCGTCGGGGCGGGGCCGACGGGGATCGCCTGCGCGATCGAGCTCGGAAAGCGCGGAGTTGCCGCCGCCTGCTACGACCGGGCCGGGATCCTCGACACAATCTACCGAATGCCCGAGGAGATGCGCTGGTTCTCGACCCGCGACCTGCTGGGGATCGCGGGAGTTCCCTTCACCGGTCCGGAAGCGCATCCGACCCGGCTCGAGACCCTCGCGTACTACCGGAGTGTCGCCGACGCCTTCGGAGTCGAGGTCGTCGCAGAGACGGAAATCGAGTCGATCCTCCCCTCCCCGGGCGGCGGCGTGCGGGTCCGCGCGAAGTTCGATGGAGAGACGCTCGAATTCCCGGCCCTCGCGGCGATCCTCGCGACCGGCTTTTTCCCGACCCCCCGGCGGCTCGGCATCCCCGGGGAGGACCTGCCAAACGTCCATCCGCGCTACGTCTCGGGATATCCCTTCCACCGCCGCGACGTGGTCGTCGTCGGCGGGAAGAATTCGGCGGCGGAGGCGGCCCTCGATCTCTACCGGCATGGAGCGCGCGTCACCCTCGTCGTGCGCGCGGCGGCGATCTCCGACCGGGTCAAGTACTGGATCAAGCCGGACCTCGAGAATCGGATCCGGGCGGGAAGCATCCGTGCATTCTTCGAGAGTCGGGTCGTTGCGATCGAGCGGCACGCGGTGTCGATCGAGACTCCTGCCGGGGGAAAGACGCTGCCGGCGGACGCCGTGTTCCCGCTGATCGGCTATGAGCCCGACTTCGCGCTCTTCGAGCGCTGCGGAATCCGCCTCGAGGGCGCCAACCGCGCGCCCGCACACGACCCGGACACGCTGGAATCGAACGTGCCCGGGATCTACCTGGCCGGAGCCCTGCTCGGCGGCGCCGAGGTCGGACGCATCTTCATCGAAAACAGCCGGCACCACGCGGCGAGGATCGCGGAGGCGATCCAAAGGCGCCTCCGGCCGGCGGGGGCCGCGACCCGGCCGGCGGCAGAGGCCTTCCCACCCTTTCGGGAATCTCCCGGAAACGACCCCGACAGGTAAGCCGAAGGAGAATCGTCGCAGAGGAATCATTACCGATCCGAGGGGGACGCAGATGCCCGAGAAAAGCGGCGGGGACCACGAGAAACGGGTTGCGGACGCGTTCGATTCCCTGCACGGAAAAGTGGGCGGGCGGCTCGACGCGGAAACGCGGCGCTCGGTCGAAGAGCTTCGACGCGCCGCTCACGTTCGAGATTCGGCGGCGCTCCGGCAGGGGCTCGCGGGCGTGCAGGAGCGGCACGGCTGGCTCTATCGCGAGCTGGCCGAGCATCCGGCCGTCTCGAACCTCTTGAACGAGCTGGCGCTCTGGGGGTTCTGACCCCCCGGTTGCGATGTACGACTCCTTCTACGGCCTGCGGGAAGCTCCTTTTCACATCACGCCCGACCCGCGCTTTCTCTTCTTCAGCGAGCAGCACCGGGAGGCGTTCCACCACATTCTGTTCGGCATCCGGGAGCGCAAGGGCTTCATCCAGATAACGGGAGAAGTGGGCGCGGGAAAGACCACCGTCTGCCGCGCCGTCCTCGAAGAGCTCGGGCCGACGGTCAAGACGGCGCTGATCTTGAATCCCGTGCTCACGGCGAAAGAGCTCCTCCGGACCGTGCTCGGCGAGCTCGGGCGCGAACCCGGCAGGCTCGACCGCATGGAGTACCAGAATCTCCTGAATGCTTTCCTGTTCGAGCAGGCGGCCCAGGGAAACGACGTGGTTCTGTTCATCGACGAGGCACAGAACCTCGACGCGGGTCTGCTCGAGCAGATCCGGCTTCTCTCCAACCTCGAGACCGATCAGCGCAAGCTCCTTCAGATCGTCCTGATCGGTCAGCCGGAGCTCCGGGACAAACTGAACGACCCCGGACTTCGCCAGCTCCGGCAGCGGATCACCGTTCGCTACCACCTCCGCGCCCTCTCGCTTCCCGACACGGAGCGCTACATCTCGCACCGGCTGCGGGTCGCGGGCGCCAACGGGCGTCCCGCGTTCACGCGGTGGGCGATCCGCTCGATCCACCGGTACGCGCGCGGGATCCCGCGCCTCGTCAACGCCGTCTGCGACAAGGCGCTTCTCTACGGGTACGTGAACGGAACGGACCGCCTGACCGCGCGAAGCATCCGGAAGGCGATTCGGGAGCTCGAAGGGGTGTCCTTCTGAGTCTGATCGACGAAGCCCTGAAACGCGCGCGGGATCAGACCGCCCGGCCGGGCGGCGGTGCGGGCCCTCCGCGGGCCGGAGAGGACCCGTGGTCTTACGCGCCGCTTCCGGAACGCCGGCGGCGGGGCCCCCTGGCGGTCGGAGCCGCGGCGGCGGCCGGGATCGCGCTCGCCGGGGCAATCGTGTTCGTCGCCTCGCGCCCGCGCCGCGCCGGCACGCCCCCGGACGCGCGCCCCCCGGCTTCGATGGCGACGCCCGCTCTGGCAACGCCGGACCGTGGCGCCGGAGCCGGCGGCCTCCCGGTCGCCGTGTTCGCTCTTCCGTCGCCGACGCCGCTTCCCGCCGCGCCCCCGCCGAGAATGCCCGCGCCGGGACCGCGATCGGCTGGCCGGGCTCTGCCCGTGGCGGCGTCCGAGGAGATCCTTTCGGGCGATCCCGGGCTCGCTTCCGCCTCTCCCCGCGTCGCCGCGCCCGCGCGAGCCTCGCGCACGCTCCTTTCGGGAGACGTCCATCCCGGGCAAGGGCAGCGTCCGCCCGCCGCGGCCGGGCGGACGTACGTCGGCAGCCTGGTCGCTCCCGGGGGGGCCCGGATCGAGCTCGGCGGGATCGTGTTCTCGGAGAGCCCCGTCGCACTCCTGAATGGCCGCGTCCTCCCAGTCGGCGGCTTCATCGAGGGACTCCGGATCGTCGCAATCGAGGAGAACCGCGTCGAGCTCTCGGGCGAGGGGTTCACGGCCTTTCTCGCGTTGAAATAGGTCCGAGGGTCGAGATCCGAGGCCCGGGAGCCGGGGTCCACGAATTCCTGCAACCCGCCGCCCCGAACAGGTGTTCTCCACCTGAAGGGGGCGCGACATGCGACGATCGTCTCCGGGAATCCACGGAAACCGAGGCCACGAGGAAGGGGGGCCGGCAGGCCTTCTCCTCGTCCCGGGCGGAGTTCCGGGCGGCGCACCGGCGAATGGGAAGGGCGAAACCATGCTCGGAGAATCCCTGGAAGCCGACCTCGCGGCCGACCTCGACGGCACGTTCGAACGGCTCGTCTTCGAATATCAGGACCGGCTCTACGGGTTTGCGTTGCGTCTTTGCGGGGTGCGGGAGGACGCCGAGGAGGTGGCCCAGGACGCGTTCGTCCGGGCCT
>DATNMZ010000207.1:0-6395 GCA_035602095.1 Thermoanaerobaculia bacterium | reverse complement strand
CGCGTTCGGGCCGCGCAATGCCCGGATTGTAAGGCCCGGCGTCCGGAAGGCCGCAGGCTTGGCACGCGCCGTGCTCATCCCATCTCCGTGATGAGGATGGATCGAAGCTACCCGCCCGCGAGACCGGCTGCCGCCGTGGCGGTCCTGGGATTCGCGGCGATCCTCGGTGTCTTCGCCGGTTGCTCGACGACCCATAGCCTCGCCGTCGACGCCGACAGCGAGGTTTCCGGCCGGGCCAACGGCGCGCTGGCGACGGCGGGTTTCGATCACGGCCGAATCGAGGCGTGCGTCTATCGGGGTGTCGTCGCGCTCGTCGGCGAAGCGGACGAGACCGAGGCGCGAGAGGCGCAGCGCGTCGTCTCCGCGGTGCCCGGAGTGCTTCGCGTCAACAACCTGGTGCTCAATGAGGGCTCTTCGACGGCTTCGGGATTCGCCCGAGCGAAGAAGGCTCCGATTATTGCCCGGGCCGGCGCGGGCCAGCCGGGAAACGAAAACCAATAGGAGGACGGTCATGGTGAAACGGTTTCGCGGGTTGATGGGGGTCGCAGCGCTCGTCGTGCTCGCCTCTTTCGTGGCGGGCTGCGTCAAGACGACGACCTCCGCCGGACGGCAGGTGGACGACGCGGCGATCAAGACGGCCGTCAAGACGAAGCTCGCAGCGGATGTGAAGCTCTCGACTCTGACCAACATCGCAGTCGACTCCACCAACGGCGTCGTGACGCTCGCGGGACAGGTGGATACGACCGACCAGAAGAGAATGGCCGCCGACGTCGCTCGCAGCGTGGACGGCGTCGTGAAAGTCAACAACAACCTTCAGGTCAAGGGCATGTAGCTCTGGCCTTTCCTCGACGCGCGGGCCGGAGTTGCGGGGACTCTTTCCCCGCCACCCCGGCCCTTTTCCTTTTTCCCGCTAAGCTCGCGCCGTGCCCGCCTGGAAGTTGACCCTCGAATACGAGGGAACCCGATACCACGGCTGGCAGTCTCAGAAGAACGCCGACCGCACCGTCCAGGGAGCGCTGGCGCGCGCCGCCCGGGAGCTGCTCGGGGAAGACGCGGTCGTCGGCGGCGCCGGACGGACGGACAAGGGAGTGCACGCTCTTGCGCAGATCGCCCACGTCAAGGCCCGCCGGAGCCTTTCCGCGACCGAAGTCGAGCACGGATTGAACGACCGGCTCCCCTACGACATCAACGTGCTCGCGGTCGAGGCGGCGGCGCCGGATTTTCACGCGCGCCACGACGCGGCCTCGCGCCGCTACCTCTATCGGATTTCCCGACGGCGGACCGCGTTCGACAAGCGATTCGTGTGGTGGGTCAAGGATCGCCTGGACTCCGGCGCGATGCGGGACGCGGCGGCGCTCTTTATCGGACGGCACGACTTCTCGGCGTTCTGCGAGAATCCGGGCGGTCTCGATTCGACGATCGTCGACGTGGCGTCGAGCGAGATCGCGGAGGAAGGCCAAGAGATCCTCTACCGGATCGAAGCCTCTCACTTCCTCTGGAAGATGGTGCGGCGCGTCGTCGGAACGCTGGTCGAGGTCGGACGCGGCAACCTCGCGTCCGCCGAAGTCCGGCAGCTCCTCGAAGAGAAGCTCCCCGGCGCGACCGCCGCCTGGACCGCACCGCCCTCCGGACTGTTTCTGGAGGAGGTGCGGTACGGCAGGACCGCCGGGCTTCCTGTATCCCGGCGGGAACGAGATCTCAGAGCAGGTCGGCCGATTCGATCGAGCGCCGGAAGGCGGAGCGCCACAGGCGCGTCAGGTCCGTCACCTCCTCGTCGATCGGAGCCGCGGCGCCGGCCCTGACCCGGAAGCGTCTTCCGCCGACGCGGCCCAGAATCGCGAAGGCAACCCCTTTCTCTTCCGCCGCCCTTCGAATCGCCGGTTCCTCCTCCGGAGCGAAGGAGACGATCGCGCGTCCCGTGCTCTCGCCGAACAGGAGCGCCGCAGGCCGCGCGTCGCCGGAGATCTCCGCGACGAGACCGAGGCCGGACTGCATCGCGCACTCGGCGAGCGCGACCGCGAGGCCTCCGTCGGACACGTCATGGGCGCCGGCGAGCAGAGCGGTCTCCGCGAGGTCCGCGAGAAGCCCGGCGAGCCGCCTTTCCGCGGGCAGATCCAGCTCCGGGCAGGGGCCTTCATCCCGCCCGCGAACGGCGCGCAGGAACTCACTGCCTCCGAGCTCGTCGCGGGTCGTTCCGAGAAGCGCGACCAGGTCGCCCTCCGCGCGAAACGGCAGGCGCACGCGAAGCGAAACGTCCTCGAGCATCCCGACCATGCCGACGGTCGGCGTCGGCGGGATCGCCCGGCCGTCGGTCTCGTTGTAGAAGGAGACGTTCCCGGACACGACCGGGATGTCGAACGCGCGGCACGCGTCGGAGATCCCGCGCACCGCCGCCTCGAACTGCGCCATCACCTCGGGCTTCTCGGGGTTCCCGAAGTTCAGGCAGTCCGTGATCGCGAGGGGCCGCGCGCCAACGCAGGCGATCGAACGCGCGGCCTCGGCGACGGCGATCGCGGCGCCCCGGTACGGATCGAGCGCGCAGAAGAAGGGATTCACGTCGGACTTGATCGCGAGCGCCTTCTTCGTCCCTTTGACGCGGACGACCGCGGCGTCGCCGCCCGGCCGCTCGACCGTGTTCGTGCCGACCATGTGGTCGTACTGCGTCCAGATCCACGACTTCTCGGAGATGTTCGGACTGGCGAGGAGAGTTCGAAGGCAGCCGCCGGGATCGGAGGGCTCGGGCTCGTCCGGCCAGCGCGGAGGCGGCGGGACGGCAGCCGGCCGCCGCGGGCGGTCGTAGACCGGCGCTTCGTCCGCGAGAGGCGCGGCGGGAAGGTCGGCGACCTTCTCTCCCTCGAAAAGGAGAACGACACGTCCGGTGTCCGTCACCCGGCCGATCTCGACCGCGTCGAGCTCCCATTTGTGGAAGATCGCGAGGACCTCCGGCAGCCGGTCGCGCCGGCAGACGAGGAGCATCCGCTCCTGGGACTCGGACAGCATGATCTCGTACGGGGTCATTCCCGCTTCGCGGGTGGGGACCGTCGAGAGGTCGATCTCGACGCCGCTGCCCGCGCGTCCGGCCATCTCGAACGTGGACGACGTCAGGCCGGCGGCGCCCATGTCCTGGATGCCGACGACGGCGTCCGTCGCGAAGAGCTCGAGGCACGCTTCGAGCAGCAGCTTCTCGGTGAACGGATCGCCGACCTGTACGTTCGGCCGTTTCCGGCCCGTCTCGCCGCCCGCGAACTCCTCGGAAGCCATGGTCGCGCCATGAATGCCGTCGCGCCCGGTCTTCGATCCGACGTAGACGACCGGGTTTCCGGCGCCGGCCGCGACACCGCGGAAGATGCGGTCCGCGGGCACGATCCCGGCGTTGAACACGTTGACCAGAATGTTGCCGTCATACGCGGAATGGAAGGTCGTCTCCCCTCCCACGGTCGGGATTCCCATGCAGTTGCCGTAACCGGCGATTCCTCGGACGACGCCGTCGACCAGGTGCTTCATCCGCGGCGCCGCGAGCGAACCGAAGCGCAGGGAGTTCAAGGACGCGATCGGCCTCGCCCCCATAGTGAAGACGTCGCGCAGAATCCCGCCGACTCCGGTCGCCGCCCCCTGGTACGGCTCGATGAAGGATGGGTGGTTGTGGGATTCCATCTTGAACGCGACCGCGAGGCCATCCCCGATCCCGACGATCCCGGCGTTCTCTCCCGGGCCCTGGAGCACGCGCGGGCCGGACGTCGGGAACTTCTTCAAGTGAATCCGCGAGGACTTGTACGAGCAGTGCTCGCTCCACATCGCCGAGAAGATGCCGAGCTCGACCCGGTTCGGCTCGCGTTTCAAGATCTCGAGGATCCGCCCGTACTCGTCGGGAGAGAGGTTGTGCTCGGCGACGAGCTCGGGAGTGATCGTCATTCCGTCCGGCGTCGAGTCTATAAGGGAACCGGAGCCGGAAACGGGAAACGGGAAACGGGAGCCGGGGGACGAACTGATAGCTGACAGCTGACAGCCACTTCCGACATAATCCGTGCAAACCCATGCAGCTTTCCACGCGCGAAGATGGCCGGATCACGATTCTGACCGTGGAGGGAGACCTCGTCATCGGAGAGGCCGAGGCTCTCTTCAAGAAGACGGTGGCGCGGCTGGTCGAAGAGGGGCGAGTCAATCTTCTCGTCGATTTGAACGCGGTCAACTTCCTCGACAGCTCCGGGCTCGGGGCGCTCGTTCGCGCGATGACCACTTCGCAAAACGAAGGGGGACAGACCAAGCTTCTTCGGTGCGGCCCGCAGGTTCGCAAGGTCCTGGAAATGACGAAGCTCGACTCGGTCTTCGAGCTCTACGACGACCTGGAGACGGCCGTCACGAGCTTCTAGGGGGCAATGCTGCCGGACGAACCCGGGAGAGTCACAGGGGGGGTTTCTTCGGCGCTCACGGAGCTCCCGCTCTGCGAGAACCTGGCCCAGTTATCCGCCTGGGTCGCCCGGTGGACCGCCCGGGCGACCGGCGCCGAGCTCGCCCTCGTCTGGACTCCGGATCCGACGCACCCTCTTCTCGTCTGCACTGGCGGAGCGGGGGAAGGGGCCCGGGAGTTCGCGCGACGCTCGATCGGGCGGGACGAACCGGTCGCGCGCGACCTCCTCCGCGAGAAAACTCCCCTGCTGCTCGCGCGGTCCGATCTGGAAAGCCGCGCCGGGACGTGGCTTACGGACGCGCCCCCCGGAGCCGCGTGGTGCCTGCTCCTTCCCGCCTCGGGGGAAGCCGCTCCCGTCGCGATCCTTTCTCTCTTCTTCGCCGCGAGGCCGCGGACGGAAGCCGTCGTCGAACGCCTCGAAGATCTGCTCCGCCACGCGACGCCGGCCCTGGAACGCGCGCTCCGCGCCGAGCGCCGGACGGCCGGCATGCGCCAGGCGATCGAGCGGCTCACCGCGCTGTACGACCTCTCCAAGGCGTTCGGATCCACGATCGAGTGGGCGGAGTTGAATCAAATCATCGCCCGGAAGGCGGTCGACTTCGCGGGCGCCGAGGCCGGCTCGCTGTGGCTGCTCGACCCGGAGGCCGACACCGTCGAGCTCGCCGCCAGCGCGATCAACGAAAACTACGACGTTCAAAATCCGCCGGCGTCCGTCGGCGGTGCGCTGGTGGGAGACGTCCTCGCCGACCGTTCCGCGCTGCGCCGCAACCGCATCCCTCCGGAAGATCCGCTCGCGGCCGGCGAGCCGGGTCATCCCGTCCGCTCCCTTCTGGCGGTGCCCTTGACCGAGGAGGACAACCCCATCGGCGCTCTCGTGCTCGTCAACAAGCGCGGGCGTGTTCCGGAGTTTTCCGAGGAGGATCAGGAGCTCCTGGAGGATCTCGCGCGCCAGGCCGTGCGCGCCCTGCGCAACGCACGCCGGTACGAGGCGGAAAAAAAGGTCGAAGAGCTCGACGCGCTGCTCGCCGTCAGCCGGGAGATCACGGCGACGCTCGACCTCGACCGCGTGATGCAGACGGTCGTCAACGCCTCGGCGGCCCTGATCCGGTACGACCGCTGCGCGATCGCGATCCAGGAGCGCGGGCGATTGCGCGTCGGCGCCGTCTCGGGCCAGGCCGAATTCGACCGCAAGAGCCCCGAGATCCAGCGGATGGAGGAGCTGCTCCAGTGGGTGTTTCTCTCGGGCTCGGACGTCAACGTCACCGAGCGGGAGGACGGCACGCTGGCCGCGGACCGGCCGGAGACGGAGGAGAAGTTCCGGGCCCTCTTCCGCGACACCGGACTCAAGGCGTTCTACGCCGTCCTCTTGAGAGACGAGGAAGGCAAGCTCGGCGTCCTCGCTTTCGAGTGCCGGGAGCCGATCGTCTTCGACGCCGAGACCCGAGACCTCCTCGCGATCCTCGTAAACCAGGCGACGGTCGCCGTGCGCAACGCGCAGCTCTATCAGCAGGTGCCTCTCGTCGGATTCTGGAAGCCGCTCCTCGAAAGGCGCCGCAGGCTGCGGGAGATTCCCGGGGGTCGACGCCTGACCTGGGGAGTCGGAATCCTGGTGGCCGCTCTCGTCCTGTTTCTCGTTCCGTGGCGCCTTCGAGTCGGCGGGCCGGCGCGCGTTGCTCCGGGCCGCCGCGCGGTCGTCACGGCGGGCGTGGACGGGATCATCACGTCCGTCCTGCACCGAGAGGGGGACGTCGTCCCCAAGGACGAAGTCATCGCAACGTTGAACGACGAGACGTACCAATCGGCGCTCGCGGATGCGCAGGCCGCCTATGCGATCGCCGAGAGCGAGGTTTCGAAGCAGCGTGCGGCCGGAAACGCGCCCGCGCTGTTCGAGGCCCAGTCCCACGTGGACGAGCTCAAGGCTCGGATCGGTATGGAGCAGCAGGCCCTGGACTTCACGCGCCTGCGCGCCCCGGCCGCCGGCGTGATC
>DATNMZ010000206.1:0-7579 GCA_035602095.1 Thermoanaerobaculia bacterium | reverse complement strand
CGAGCCGCGGGCGCGACGACCCCGCGCATTCTTCTCCGGCACCTGCTGCCCGTCGCGGCCCCCCCGCTGCTCGTCTCCGCAGCCTTCGGAGTGGGATGGGCGATCCTCGCGGAGGCGGCGCTCTCGTTTCTGGGCGTGGGGCTGCCTCCGCCGATGGCGTCCTGGGGAGGAATTCTCGCCGTCGCCCCCGCCTACATCGAGGAAGCCTGGTGGATCGCGCTCTTTCCGGGGCTCGCGCTCTTCCTGACGGTGGCCGCCTATAATCTGCTGGCCGAAGGGCTGCGAGCAGCGACGACGGAGAGAAGCGTGAACCGATGACCGAGCGCGTCGCCCTCTATCCGGGCTCCTTCGATCCGCTCACAAACGGACACCTCGACATCCTCTCGCGCGCCCGCCGGCTCGCCGACCGGGTCGTGATCGCCATTCTCGAGAACGACGTGAAGACGCCGCTTTTCTCGATCGCCGAGCGCCTCGAGATGATTCGCGAGATCGTCGGCGACGATCCGGCGACTCCGGTCCGGTCATTTCAGGGGCTGCTCGTGGACTTTGCCCGGGAGGTCGGCGCGACGCTTCTCGTCCGCGGGCTCCGCGCCGTCTCGGACTACGAGTACGAGCTCCAGATGGCGCTGATGAACCGGCGTCTCGCGCCGGCGGTCGAGACGGTGTTTCTGATGGCGAAGGAGGAGTACTCCTACGTCTCGAGCCGCCTGGTGAAAGAGGTCGCGCGCCTCGGCGCGGACGTCCGCGGGCTCGTGCCCGATCCGGTGCGTCGAAGGTTGATCGGAAAGTTTTGACCGACCGGGACGCCCGCACGCTTCGCGTCGTCGAGACCGAGCTCCGGGTCCGATACTCCGAGACGGACCGCATGGGAATCGTCTACCACGCCCACTACATCGTCTGGTTCGAGATCGGCCGGACCGAGTTCTGCCGCGCGGCCGGCGTGCCCTACCGCGCGATGGAGGACGCGGGCCTTCTCATCCTGGTGACGGCCGTCGAGTGCACGTACCGCCGGCCGGCGCGCTATGACGACGCCATCCGGATCCGCGCGCGGATGTCGGAGCTGTCGAGCCGCGGCCTCGCCTTCGGTTACGAAATCGTGGACGCGGAGCAGCGGCGCCTGGCCGACGGCCGGACGCGGCACGTCTTCGCGGGCCCGGATGGGCGCCCCCGCCGTGCTCCCGCCGAGCTTCTCGAGCCTCTGGCCGCCTTCCGGCAGACGCCGTGACCCCGAAACCGCAGTACCGTTGGGGGCGTAAGAATGAGGAGGGAGAGCAAAATGAGCAAAGCGACGTTTGCAGCCGGCTGCTTCTGGGGGGTCGAGGCGGCTTTCCGGCAGGTGCCGGGCGTGCGATCGACGGCCGTCGGCTATTCCGGGGGAACCCTCGAAGCGCCGACGTACGCGGACGTCTGCAACGGGCATACCGGCCATGCCGAAGTCGTGGAGGTCGATTTCGATCCGGCCCGCGTCTCCTACAATGCCCTCTTGGACGTCTTCTGGGAGAACCACGACCCGACGACGTTGAACCGTCAGGGGCCGGACGTCGGCGAGCAATACCGCTCCGCCGTTTTCTTCCACGACCCGGAGCAGGAAAAGACGGCGCGGGCCTCGAAGGAGAAGCTCGAGCGGAGCGGCCGCTTCCGTCGGCCGATCGTCACCGAGATCACCCCCGCCTCGCGATTCTGGCGCGCGGAGGAGTACCACCAGCAATACCTGGAGAAGAAGGGACTCGCGAGCTGCAAGATATGAGCTGTCAGCTCCCAGCCAGTCAAATCTGGACCCGCTCGCGGGACTAGCGTTTCCCGTTTCCCGTTTCCCGTTTCCCGCGGTTGAACCCGAATCGCGCGATGGTCCAGAGGATCTTGTACCCGGCTCGGAGAGTTCCCCAGACGGTGCCCGTGATCTTCGACACCCCGACCCGCCTCCGGTAGGACACCGGCACCTCGGTGATCGCGAGTCCTGCCCGGACCGCCTTGACCTGCATCTCGCACGTCCAGCCGAAGTTCGTGTCGGTCATGCCGATCCGGCGGTAAGCCTCCCAGCGGATGGCGCGGAAGGGGCCGAGGTCCGTGTACCGGTGTCCCGAGAGAATCCGGATGAGAAAGCAGGCGAGGAGATTCCCGAACCGGGCCTGGGGCAGCAGGGCTCCGGGCTCGCGCTCGCCGAGCGTCCGGGACCCGATGACGAGGTCCGCGCCCGCCGCGACGGCCTCGAGAAGGCGGGTGATCTCCTCCGGATGATCGGAGTAATCCCCATCCAGGAACACGATGACGTCCGGCGGATCCGACTCGAGCGCCGCGACGCCGGCGAGGCACGCCCTTCCGTATCCTCGCCGCGGCTCGCTCACGAGGCGGACCGGAAGGTCTCGCGCGACCAGAGCGGTGCCGTCGGTCGAAGCGTTGTCGACGACGACGATCTCGTGCACCAGCCCGCGCGGAAGGTCGGAGACCACGAGCGGGAGGGACTTCCGTTCGTTGAAGACGGGGATCACGACGGAGACCTTCACGGTAGCGCCCGCCGCAACGGCGCCCGGCCCGCGACCGCGACCGCGAGACCCGCGAAAATGAGCGCGGCCGCGGCGAGAGTCCTCGGAGCGAACTTCTCGCCGAGCACGAGGACCGCGAGGACCGAGGCGAGGAGCGGCTGGAGGAAGACGTAGAAGGCGACCTTCGAGGCCTCCGTCCGGGCGAGGGCCCAGGAATTCCAGAGATACGGCAGGACGCTCGAGAGCACGACGATGGCGGCGAGCCCTCCCCAGGAGACGGCGGGAACCGCGGCGGGCGAGAAGCGCAGGAGCGCCGGCGCCGCGACGAGGAGAATCGGGCCCGCTCCGTACAGGAAGATGCGCGAGACGACCGTCCGGGCGCTGTACCGCGCCAGAACGGGCCTCGAGAGGACGAGGTAGAAGGAGTACGAAAGCGAGTTTGCGAGGATCAGGAGGTCCCCCCGCAGCTGCCCGCTCGCGAAATCGAGGCGCGAGAGGTCGAGGAGAACGAGGACCCCCGCGGTCGCAAGCGCGACGCCGACGACCGCCCGGGCGGCCATGCTCTCCCGTCCGAGCAGGACGGCGGCGACAAGCGTGAAGACGGGGATCGTCGCCGTCAGGATGGTCGTGTGGATCGCGGTCGTCATCGAAAGGCCGAGGATGAAGAGGACCTGATTGAAAGAGACGCCGAGCAGGGCGTAGAGGAGGACGGCGGGGCGGTCGCGGGGCTCGAGCTCCCGGTCGCCGGCGACCCGACGCAGGGCCTCGAGGAGAAGGGCGGCGGAGACCACGCGGAACGCGGCGAGCACGAGCGCCGGGATGCTCGCCAGGACGAGCTTTCCGAAGATGGGGAAGAGCGCGAAACCGATCTGCGCGCCGAGGAGCGCCCCGTGCACGCCCCATCCTGCGGCGGCGGCCTTCGGGGGCGCGGCGCTCACGCGAACGGGAGCGGCGTCGCGATCGCCCCCCGCGCGGGATCGGAGGCGGCCACGAGCCGGTCTCCGAAATCGACGTCCCGAAAGGCCCACCCGAGTCCGATCGGGCCGTAGCGGGGCGAAACGACGGGGCTCGTGACGCGCCCCGTTTCCGCCTTGCCCGGTCCCGCGTCGCCCGGGCGCTTCAAGATCGCGCCCTGCGAAAGCGGCCCCTCCGGGAAGCGAAACCCGACGAGACGGCGGTTCACGCGCCCGTACGTGCGCAGGCGCGCCACGATTTCCTGGCCCACATAGCAGCCTTTCGTCGTCGAGATCGCGTCCGCGAGTCCGACCTCGTCGGGGAGGTTGTTCTCGTCGGCATCCCGTCCGAATCGGAACCGTCCCGCCTCGACCCGGAGCACCTCCGCCGCGTCTTCGTCGAGCTCCGCTGCGCCGGCCTGTCCGAGGAGCTGAGAGGTTTCCGCCGCCAGGGCGGATGGGACGAGGAGCTCCGAGGCGAATTCCCCTTCCGCGGGGAGCCTCAGAATGTCCGGGGAAGCGCTCGCGGGAGCCCACGAGCCGACGATTCCGAAGCGGACGAAGTCCTCGCTGCGATCTTCGAGGCCGACCTTCTGAAAGAGCGCGTACTTCGTCAGGTGCGCGAGGACCCGTTCCCGCGCGGCGGCCGGGAGGACGAGTCGGAACCGGTCGGGCAGGCCCAGGAGGCGCGAAGTAAAAAGGAGCTTCCCCTTCGGCGTGAGGCCGGCCGCAGGGAGCGCCGTGCCCGGCGTGGCGAGCCGCACGTCCTGGGTGAGCTGTCCCTGGAGAAAGGCCGTGCGGTCCTCGCCCGTGACGTCGAGGATCGCCGCGGGCCGGATGCGGTATGCGGGGGAAGGATCCATTCGTCGCGCGCTCTTCAGGCGTTCCGCCGGCCGGCCGGGCGCGAAAAGCGGAGAGCCGGCCGCTTCAGTTCTTCGGCCCGATCTCGCCCTTGAGGCGCGCGTGCGGAGAATCGGCGATGTCGATCGTCCGCATCCGCGTGGAGACCCGGACGTTGTCGTCCATCTTGTGCTCTTCCACGGTGTCGCTCCGGTCGCTCGACTTCACCACGTGCCCGGCGCGGTCGTAGACGTCCACGACGATCGAGATGCGGCATTTGCCCGAGCCTCGATTCTCGACGTGAAAATCCCACCAGAGCCAGGAGGTGTCTTTCGGATCCTCCCGGCGCGCCTTGCGGATGTCCTCGGGACTCGGGTAGTTGCGGAGCGAAACGCTGCGCACCGAGCACCCGCCGGCGGACCAGCCGAGGTTGGCCCGTCCGGTCCGGGGGATGGGAATCGTCTTTTCGAAGCTCGCCGCGCGCGCGGGGGCGACCAGTGCGGCGGTTGCCGCCGCGGCGAGCAGAGCGCGCGTGATCGCGGTCCGGATCGAAGTCATCACGGTGTCTCCTTCCGGGCGTATTATCGCCTCCGTGGAAGGCGAGCCGGGCGAGCGCGAGCGGCACGTGATCGACATCTTTCTGATGTCGGTGAAATGCGGCAATTGCGACACTTATCAGACCATCGTGGGGTTCAAGAAGCACCCCGACAAGAACGTCTACACCTACGAATGCGAGAACGAGACCTGCGATCCGAACGTGACGCGGACGATCGTCGAAGTGCCGAAGGAAGTCGACAACTCCGTCAAGCGGGCGGAAGAGCTGCCGTACTACGAACGCGAAGAGATCTCCGAACCGTAGAGAAGACGCCTGCTCCGGCGGACAGGTCCGCAGTTGGGAAGTTGCCCAGCTCCGGCGCTCCGGGCGGCCGATTCCTAGTAGAATGAATCGTTTATGAGCGCGACGACGGCGAAGCCGGACCGGGGTGGTTCGAGCGAGCTCGCTCCGGACCTGCTCGCACGCCTCCGGCGGCGGCTCGCGGGCTCTCCGGCGATCGGCTGGCTCCATCCCGTCCTGGAGGAGATCTCCCTGGACCGCGCCGTGCTGAAGCTGCCCTACCGCGAAGAGGTCAGCAACGGCTCGGGGACGGTGCACGGGGGCATCCTCGCGACCCTCGCCGACACCGCCGTCGCCTTCGCTCTGTCGACCAACTTCGACGGGAAGATGGGGTTCGCCACCGCGGACCTGACGATCCATTTTCTCCGCCGCGCCCGGGGAGACGTCTGGGCCCACGCCCGAATCGTGAAGAAGGGGACGCGGATCAACGTCGGCGACGTCGAGATCCTCGACGCCTCCGACCGTCCCGTCGCCCGGGTTCTGGCCTCCTTCGTCCTGACGACCTCCTCGTTCGATTACGTACCGGAAGGAAAACCATGAACGACGAAACGATCCCCTTTCCCGCAGCCGAAGAGGGCGGCGAGAAGAAGCCGCGCCGCCGGCGCGGCGGCGCCCGCCGCCACAAGCCGCGTCCGGGCGGGAGCGGAGAGGAGCCGAGAAACGGCGACCACGCCCCACTCGCCCCGACGCCGGTTCTCGCGGCCGCGCCTCCTCCGTCCGGCCCTCTCTCGGTCGCCTTCGCGCCCGCGGGCCCGCAGACGATCTCGCCCGGGAGCGCGCCCGCGCCTCCCGCCCGGCAGTCGGTCGAGCAGCGGCTCTCGCTCTTCATCGACTTCGAGAACATCGCTCTCGGCGCCCGGGACGCGAAGTACAAGAAGTTCGACATCCATCTCGTCCTGCAGCGTCTGATCGAGAAAGGCCGGATCGTCTACAAAAAGGCGTATGCCGACTGGACGCGGTATTCCGATTACAAGCGCGAGTTTCACGAGGCTGCCATCGAGCTGATCGACATCCCGCAGCGCAACTACACCGGGAAGAACTCCGCCGACATCCGGATGGTCGTGGACGCCATGGACCTGGCGAATTCCAAGACCCACATCACGACGTTCGTGATCTGCTCGGGCGACTCCGACTTCTCCCCGCTCGTCTCGAAGCTGAAAGAGAATGACAAGAGCGTCATCGGCGTGGGCGTGAAGAACTCCACGTCCGAGCTTCTGATCAGCAACTGCGACGAGTTCATCTTCTACGAAGACCTCGTCCGGGAGACCCGCGAGCTTCCGTCGATCGAGAACCTGCCGGAAAAGAAGCGCGAGCTGTTCCGGCTGATGCTCGACTCGATCCAGGCGCTCCAGCGCGAGAACTACGACGTCATCTGGGGCTCGATGATCAAGCAGACGATGCAGCGCAAGCAACCGTACTTCAACGAGTCCTACTACGGTTACAAGTCGTTCTCGGAACTGCTCGAAGACGCCGCGCGTTTGAAGCTCCTCACGATGAAGAAAGACGCGAAGAGCGGCGGGTACGTCGTATCGATGTAGCCCCGCTCTCGCCGGCGGCTCGACCTGTCAGGGGGCCGTTTTCCGTTTCAGGGTGAGGCGGTCCATCGAGCCTTCGGGGCCGGAGACCGTCGCGTGAACTTCGAGAGCGAAGAAGTCCGTGGAGCCCGACAGTTCCCACACGAGGTTCCGGAAGCTGCGCAGGGAGCTTCCGGGGTCGGGGTGGATGACGGGGGAGAGCGCGTCGAGCCCGCGGCCGTGCGCGTAATCCCGCGAAAAGAATGCGTACGAGAGGAAGCCGCTCTGGTTGATGCCCGCCTGGACGAGGTAATCGTCTTCGACGGACTCCAGGAGCAGGTAGCGGGGATCGGCGCTCCGCCGGCTCTCGCCTTCGAGAGCGCGCCAGACCCGATCGCGAGGAGGCATCCAGGCCGGGAAAGGAATGAAGTCGACCGGGAGGGCGGCGCCCCCTCGCGACTCGGCGAGCCGGGACGAGATCTGTCGCAGCCGCTCCGCCCCGTCCGATACCACGCGGTAGCCGGCGCCGGCCCCTCCCCGGCCGGGGTCCGTGAGAAGCACTCCCGCGGCGAGGATGGCGCCGTCCCGGTCCGTCTCCAGGTACGCCTGCTTCAAAGCGGGGCGGGGCGGGGGACCCGGGAGCGTCTTCGAAATCTGGCTCTCCCAGCGCCCCGAGAGATCGAGCTTCGCGGCCGGTGTCGGCGGCGTCGGGGCGGGTAAAGGCGCGTGGGACCGGCTCCGCAGCAGGAGCAAGGCGAGGATGAGAAGGAGCGCGACCCCTCCCGCAATCGCCGCGACCGGGGCCCGGCGTCCCGCGGGGAGCGGAACGTCGAGCGTAGCGGGTCGCGCGGGCGACGCGGCGCGCGGGGGAGGGGCGGCGGCGGGCGCAGGATC
>DATNMZ010000205.1:0-2089 GCA_035602095.1 Thermoanaerobaculia bacterium | reverse complement strand
CGCTCAAGGCGAGCTCTCCCTTCAAGCTCTTCGGGCTGGTTCTCCAGCAGAACGATCCGAGCGTCATCCGGCTCGTGCAGGCTCTCTCGACGACCCCGACGCCGGCGGTGCGCGCCGCCTTCGAAGACCTGACGAAGAAATTCGCCGGCCACGAGATCGGAAAGGCCGCCGCCAAGGCCCTGGCGGGATTCGCGCAGGCGGCGCCGAGCGGGGCGCCGGGCGCGCCGCCGGCCCCCGCGGCCGCAACGCTCTCCGGGGACCTCGACATCTTCGGCCTGCCCGCGCTCCTGCAGACGCTGGCGGAGTCGCGAGTCCACGGGTCGCTGCTCGTCAAGGACCGCAAAGGCGAGGTCTACGCGACGATGACGCTGCGCTCCGGCAAGCTCGAGACCTGTCGCACGGGTCTGCTCACGGGGGAGGAGGCCTTCTACCAGCTGTTGGAGCGTCCACTCTCCGGGACGTTCCTCTTCTCGCGCACGGAGCCGCCCGCGGACGACGGCGGTGGCCCCAAGCTCCGGGAGATCCTCCCGCTGACGCTCGAAGGGATGCGCCGCTACGACGAGTTTCAGCAGGCGGCCGCGCTCGTCCCCGACGACGCCCCTTTGAAGCCGACCGACATCAAGCCGACGCCGCTTCCCGACGAGCGCGACGGCATCCTCTTCAAGGACCTCTGGACGCGCATCGCCCAGGGCGGGACGCCACGGGATTGCGAAGTCAGCGTGGCCGCCGACTCGTATCGGATCCGCCGGCTCCTCGCCCACTGGGTCGCCGGCGGCGCGCTCGCGGCCGCGTAAAGACGGGAATCGGGAATCGGGAATCGGAAATCGAAAGTCGGAAATCGAAGAGCGCGGTCGGGAAAAGATAGGGCTTCGGGCTCGGTTCCTTCGATTCCCCATTCCCGATTACCGACTCCCGGCCCCGGCTACCTTCTCCGGCTCTTCCTCTTCGTGCGGCCGAACGCATCCGGGTCGTCCGAGCTGGCGGCCAGAGGGATGCGGACGCCGGCCGGCTTGCCCCGTGGCCGGCTGTGCGGCTGACCGGCGGCGTGAGGACGCGGGGCGTTGGAGACCTTGCCGGAGCGAAAGAGCTCCTCGGGCGGCCATTCGACCCCGATCGGCCGGCCGATCAGCTTCTGAATGGCATCCAGGGAGAAGACGTAATCGTCGCAGGCGAAGGAGACCGCGGTCCCTTCCGCCCCCGCCCGGCCGGTCCGGCCGATGCGGTGGACGTAATCCTCCGCATCCTGGGGCAGGTCGTAGTTGATCACGTGGGAGACGCCCTCGATGTGCAGCCCGCGGGAGGCCACGTCGGTCGCGACGAGCACGGCGAGACGCCCCTCCTTGAAATCGGTCAGGATCTTCAGGCGGCGGTCCTGCGGAACGTTTCCCGCGAGCGCGCGAGTGGGATACCCGTTGGCCGTGAGCCCTTTCACGAGGTCGAAGGCCGTCGTCCGCCGGTTGACGAAGATCAGGACCCGGGACCCTCCCTCGCGCTCGAGCACTCCTAAGAGGAGGCGAAACTTCTCCGAGGAGGAGACGTGGTAGAGGATCTCGGTGATTCCCTCCGCCCCAACGCGCTCCGGCGCGATTTCGATCTTCTCCGCGTTGTTCATGTGCTCGTACGCGAGCTCCATGACCGATGCGGACAGAGTGGCGGAAAAGAGGAGGGTCTGGCGGCGGTCGTAGGGAGGACAGCGACGGAGGATTTTCCGCAGGTCCCGGATGAATCCCATGTCGAACATCCGGTCGGCCTCGTCGATCACGAGGATCTCGACGTCCCGGAACGTCGTGGCGCCCTGCTGCTCGTAGTCGATCAAGCGCCCCGGCGTCCCGACGAGCAGATCGGGAACGGTTTTCACGGCGTCCCGCTGGAGTCGGTAGTCGAGTCCGCCGAACACGGCGAGCGTGGATAGCCCGGTGTGAAGCCCGAGCGACTCGGCCTCCTGCCGGATCTGGACGACCAGCTCCCGGGTGGGCGCGATGACGAGCGCCCGGGGGCCGCGGGCGGGCCCGGGCCGGGCTCGCCGAAGGAACCGGGAAAAGATCGTGATCAGGAAGGCGGCGGTCTTGCCGGTGCCCGTCTGCGCCTG
>DATNMZ010000204.1:0-2036 GCA_035602095.1 Thermoanaerobaculia bacterium | reverse complement strand
TCGCGGGCGGGCAACGGCGCAAGGCGGTCCTTGGCGGCGATACGCGCGAATCGACGCGGGGGATCACCGCCGGTCTCGCGGCCGGGATCGTGGAAGGGGGAGGCGAGGTTGCCGCGGCCGGCGTCCTCACCACGCCCGGCGTCGCGGAAGTGGTGCTCGAGCTTTCCGCTGGAGCGGGAATCTCCGTTTCCGCCTCGCACAACCCGTGGGAGGACAACGGAATCAAGATCTTCGGCGCCGACGGGCGCAAGTGGCCGGACGCGGACGAAGACGCTCTCGAGAAGACGCTCCTCCGCCCGGACGGAAGGGCACAGGAGACATTCGCCCCGGAGGCGCCCGAAACGGACCCGCGCCTCGCCCGTCTGTACCTCGACCGGCTCGCGCGGAGCGTGCCGGTCCGGCTGGACGGCCTTCGAGTGCTCGTGGACGCGGGAAACGGCGCGGCGTACCGCCTCGGCCCGGACGCTCTTCGGCGGGCGGGCGCGGACGTGTCGGCGATCTGCGATGCGCCGGACGGACGCAACATCAATGAAAAATGCGGCGCGCTGCATCCTGAGGGGATGGCGGCCGCCGTGCGCGACCGCGGCATGTCGCTGGGCGTCGCATACGACGGCGATGCGGACCGCTCGATCTTCGCGGACGAGAAGGGCCGGATCTTGGACGGCGACGACGTGCTCTGGGTGATCGCGAAGGACTGGAAACGAAAGGGCATCCTCGCCGCCGGCGGAGTGGTCGGGACCGTGATGTCCAACTTCGGACTCGAAGCGGCGCTCGCGGGCGAGGGCATCCCCTTCCGGCGCTCGGCTGTCGGAGACCGGAACGTGGCGCGATTGATGGAAGAAACCGGCGCCCCGATCGGCGGCGAGACGTCCGGCCACGTTCTGCTCCCTTTCTCCCCCGCCGGAGACGGGATCCTGACGACGCTCCTGGTCGCTTCGATCGTCGTCGAGAGCGGAAGGCCCATTTCGCAGCTCGCGAATCTCGAGAAGACGCCCCAGGCCCTCCGCAACGTGCGGGTCGCGCGGCGGATGCCGCTCGAAGACGCGGAGACGGTGCAGCGGGAGTGGAAGCGCGCGCTGGCGCGACTCGATCACCGCGGCCGCGTTTTCCTGCGCTACTCGGGGACGGAGGCGCTCCTGCGCGTCTTAGTCGAGGGACCCGACGCGGCCGAGGTCTCCGAGATCGCCGACGCGCTCGAGTCCGCGGTTCACGCCGATTTCGACCGCCTGGGGGAGGCGGCGTCGTGAGCCTGCCCGCCGGGCTCCGGGCCGTCCTCTTCGACGCGGGCGGAACGCTCATTCACCTGGACGGCGCTCGGATCTGCCGCGCGGCGGGGGTCCCGCCGGATGCCGGCGCCTTCGCGCGCGCCGAAGCGGCGGCGACGGCGGCGATGCGCGCCTGGATTGCCCGGAATCCGGCTTCGACCGACGCCACGCGAGTGCCGGTCTTCTTCGACGGGATCCTTCGAGAGCTCGGCGTCGCGGACGAGGCGCTGCGGCGAGCTGCCGCGATCGCCGTCGGCCGAGAGCACGCGCGGGCGAACCTGTGGTCTCGCGCCGGCGCGGGCGCTGTCGAGACCCTCGGCGCGCTGTGCGGGCGCGGCTACCGCGTCGGCGTGGTCTCCAACGCCGACGGCCGCGTGCGCGGGCTGCTCGAACGGGCCGGGCTCTCGCCGTTTCTCGAAGTGCTGATCGATTCCTCCGAGGTGGGAGTCGAGAAGCCCGATCCGAGGATTTTCCTCGCCGCAACGGAGCGCCTCGGCCTGCAGCCGGGCGACTGCGCCTATGTCGGGGACGTCTTCGAGATCGATGTCCTGGGCTCTCGCGCGGCCGGGCTGCATCCCATCTTAATCGGCGCCGGGGCCGCGGAAGAGCCGGTCGACCGCGTCGGCGCCCTCCCGGAGCTGCTGAATCTGTTTCCCCAGGTGACGGGTGACAGGTGACGGGTGTCAGGTGTCAGGTGACAGCCAATAGCTGACAGCTGACGGCCGACGGCCGTTTCCCGTTTCCCGTTTCCCGTTTCCCGTTTCCCGTCTA
>DATNMZ010000203.1:0-6136 GCA_035602095.1 Thermoanaerobaculia bacterium | reverse complement strand
GAAGGCGAACGGAATCCCGCCGGGGAAAGTCCGGATGATCGAAATGGCGCCCCCGGATGTTGCGGGCGCGCTCGCCGCAAGCGCCATCGACGCCTTCTCCATGGGCGAGCCGTATCCGTCGCAGGCCGAGATGGGGGGCTTCGGGCGCGTGCTCTTCCACGCGCGCCAGTACTGGCCGGACTACATGTCCTGCGTCGTCGTCGTCCGGCAGGACGTCATCGACGAGAGGCCGGACGCGGTGCAGGTCTTAATCGACGGCATCGCGCGCTCCGGCCTGTGGCTCGACCAGGGCAAACCCCACCGGGAGCACGCGGCGGATTTCGTCGGCCGCTACTACTACCGGCAGCCGCCGGCGCTCCTGCGGCACGCCCTGACCATGCCGCTCGATCGCGTGATCTACTCCCGGCTCGCGCCCCGCAAGCCGGACTTCGACATGGTTCGCGACCTCATGATCGAGACGGGAGTCCTGGAGAGGAAGATCGCGTTCGAGGAGTACGTGGACGCGCGGTTCGCCGATGGCGCGGCGGGTCAGACGGCCTGGAAGTACGCGCCGGGGAGCGGGAGAGCGGAGTAGTTGTCAGTTTTCAGTTGTCAGTTCACAGTTGTCAGTTCACAGTTCACAGTTCACAGTTCTGAGCATCCGGACTATCCACTGCCAACATCCGTTTCTGGGTGGGCCCGAAACTGACAACTGACAACTGACAACTGACAACCGCGGTGCCGCAGCACCGCTCTCATGAGACTCTTTTCCCGTGCGCGACGAGCCGGTGACGGACGAGGCCCCGCTCGAGCGGGCGCTTTCGACAACCGATGCGACGCTCGTCACCATCGGCGCGACTCTCGGAACGGGGATCTTCCTGACGACCTCCGCGGTCGCCCGCGCCGCGCCGGACCCGCGCGGGATCCTTCTCCTCTGGGTTGGAGGCGGCCTGCTCGCCTTAGCCGGCGCGCTCACGTACGGAGAGCTCGGCGCGATGTTTCCGCGCGCGGGCGGGCTCTACCACTACTTGAAGGAGGCTTACGGGCCGCTCTGGGGCTTCCTCTACGGGTGGGGCGCCTTCTTCGTGATGATGACCGGCGGGATCGCCGTGATCGCGGTCGGTTTCGGTGAGTATCTGGGAGCGTTCCTCCCGTTCTTCTCGAGCGAGCATTCGCTCTGGACCGTGCCGCTCGGTCCGGTGGTCTGGAGCACGACGGGCGCGCAGCTCGGGGGCGCGCTCGCGATCGCCGGTCTGACCGCCGTCAACTGCGCGGGAGTCCGCGCCGGCGCAGGGGTTCAAAACGCGATCACCGCCGCGAAGATCGGCTCGCTCGTGCTTCTGGGCGCCGCCGGACTGTTCCTTCCCGCCCGGCCCGGGACATTCACCCACGCTGCTTCGCTCTTTCCGGCGGGCCTCGCCGCCGCGGGGGTCGGAATGATCGCCGTGCTGTGGACCTACGACGGCTGGTACGGCGCGACGTTTCTCGCCGGAGAGATGCGGCGTCCCGAGAAGTCGCTGCCCGCCGGTCTCATCGCCGGAACTCTCACCGTGACGGGGCTCTACCTGCTCATGAATCTCGTGTACCTGCGCGCGATTCCCGTGTCCGTCCTCGCCCACACACCCCGCGTCGCGGAAGCGAGCGCGCTCGCCCTCTTCGGCTCCGGGGGCGGCCGGCTGATCTCGGCCCTCGTCCTGATCTCGATCCTCGGATGCCTCGCGACGACGGTCCTCTATTGCCCGAGAATCTACCTCGCCATGTCCCGCGACGGATTCTTCTTCTCGGCGCTCGGGCGCGTGCATCCGCGGACGCACGTGCCGCAGGCAAGCCTTCTCGCACAGGGCGCCTGGGCCGTCGCGCTGGCGTTCTCCGGCAGCTACGAACAGCTCTACACGTATGTGATCTTCGCCACTTTCCTCTTTCACGCCGCGGCGGGTGTCGCGGTCATCGTGCTGCGCCGCAAGCGCCCGGAGGCCGCGCGGCCGTTCCGGGTCCCCGGCTACCCATGGATTCCGCTCGTCTTCGTCGCCGTCTGCCTGGTTTTCGTCGGCAACACGCTGGCGGAGAAACCCGTCGAATCCGTGATCGGCCTCGGCATCCTCGCGCTCGGCCTTCCGGCGTTCTTCGGGTGGCGGCGTCGATCGGCCGCGCCGGCAGCCCCTTTGTCGGCCGCGTCCCCGTAAGCCGGGCGCGTCTTTCTACGCCGCGGCGCGGGTTCCGCGCCGCGTGATATTCTGCAATCCTCCGATTCCCTCCGCAGGACGAAGCGTTCGCTTCCTCCCCCGGCTGGCGTCGGCGAGAAAGCGGGGCACACCGTGGTCGAGTACTTCATGAGGACCTGGTTTTGCAGGCACTGTGGTCGCTCGAATCAGACCCCCGTCGCCTTAGACGGGCGTGTCACGTGCGCGTACTGCAAGGACGTGATCCGCATCCAGCCGAGCCGGGATCGCGGCGGCGAGACGCCGAGCCAGCTTTCCCGTGTCGGCCCCACCAACCCGACCGTCCGCTAATTCGCTGATTCGCTGATTCGCTGATTCGCTGATCGGATTCGGACTCCGCGCGGAGGCGATCCCGTCCCCTCTCCTGTAAGGGAAGAGTGCGCGCGGAAGTTTACGGATCTGCTTCGCGGAGGACGCGAAACCCGAAGTCGCTGTAACGGTAGTCGGGCGGCAGGCTCGAGCGCGCCGACGGAGACGACCACCGGATCGTGTGACGCCACGAGCCTCCCCGGCTCGCGCGGCGGGGTGGCCGGCCGGGGTACCGGTCCGGCAGGTCCGCCGGGTCGCGCCAGTCCAGGCACCACTCGTGAACGATCGTCCCCATGTCGCAGAGCCCGTAGCCGTTCGGAGCTCCCCGACCCGTCTCCCAGGGCGCGGCCAGCGGGCCTTCCGGAATCTCTCCCGCGGGCGGCTCCGGCCCCCACGCGCTCTGCGGAGCGACGAGGCCTCCGCAGGCGGCGAACTCCCACTCCCTCTCGGTGGGGAGCCGCCATGCGCCGCCGTCCGCTTGCGAGAGCCAGCCGCAGAACGCCATCGCCTCCGACCACGTCACGCCGACGACGGGCTTCCGCGGCGAAGTAAACCCGGGAGCTTGCCACCAGGGGGGCGGCCCGACGGCGCCCGTCGCGAGAAAGACCGCGTACTGCCCGTTTGTCACGGGAGTGCGGCCGAGCCGGAACGCGGGGACGGCGACGGCGCTTGCTCCGCCCTCGGAGCCCTGCCGGAGTCTCCCCTCGGGCACGGAGACCGTCTCCGGCGGGATCCGCGTCGATTCTTCCGATGCTCCTTCGGCCAACTCTTCCTTCAATGACACGGGGTCCTTCGATGACACGGGGTTTTTCGATGACACGGGGCGATTGTCCCCGATTCGGGTCCGTCCGGCGAGGCGACGGTAGACTCGGAGCCCATGACGATCGGTCTCGCGTTCTTGCTGGCGGCCGCGGCCGGCTGCTCGCCGGAAGCCTTGCGGGACACGATGCGGTCGCTCGCCACGCCGGCGGAGGGACGCGTCGGAGCGGCGGGAATCGTGCTCGAAACCGGGCAGCGGGCGTCGTGGAACGCGGCGGAGCGCTTCCCGATGCAGAGCGTCTACAAGCTGCCGATCGCGATGGCGGTCTTCCGGCGTGTGGACGAGGGGCGGCTTCGGCTCGATCGGAGAGTCCGCGTCCGGAGAAGCGACGTGCCTCCGGCGGGCGTCGGCAGCCCGCTCCGCGACGCGCATCCGGCCGGCGGGTTCGAGATCTCCGTTCGGGATCTCCTCCGCGCATCCATCGTCGACAGCGACGGGCTGGCGTGCGACGTCCTGCTCCGGCTCGTGCCGCCCGGCGCCGTCACGGCCTTCCTGAGACGGCTCGGGGTGGAGGAAATGACGGTCGCGACGACCGAGAAGGCAATGTCGAGCGGCCCGGATGTCCAGCTTCGCAACTGGGCGACCCCGGAGGCGGCGCTCGACCTCCTGCGGCTCCTCCACGAAGGGCGCGGCGTCTCGCCGGGAGCGCGCGAGTTGCTGCTCGCGTGGATGATGGAGACGCAGACCGGCCCCGCGCGCATTCGGGGCGCTCTGCCGCCCGGGACGCCCGTGGCGCACAAGACGGGATCGTCCGGAACGCACGAAGGCCGGACGCGCGCCACCAACGACGTCGGCTTGATCACCCTGCCCGACGGGAGGCACCTCGCCGTCGCGGTTTTCGTCTCCGACTCCCGGGCGGACACCGCGCGGCGGGAGGGCGCCATCGCGAAGATCGCCCGCGCCCTCTGGGATTGCTGGTCTTCCCCCGCGGAGTAGGAAATGGCCCCGGCTTGCGGCGGGTTGGTAAGGGTGAAAGCGGTCCTGCGGCCCCGAGAGGATGCGAGTAGGATCGTTGCGGGGGAAAGGCCATGAAGAAGCTCCTCGCGGTTTGCTCGTTCAGTGTCCTGGTCGCGGGATGCGCCCACCAGGGGGCCGGCTATGGGAGCGGAGGCGGGTTCGGGCCGATCTACGGGGCGGATTGCCTCATGGATTCGGCGTACTCTCTCGGTCCGTCTTCGTACTCTCTCAGTCCGTCTTACGGTTACGGCGCCTTGGACGAAGGCCTCTGCCGGAACGGGGGGCGCCGCATCTACCCCTACACCAGCCCGGAGTCTACGAACGCCATCGCGCAGCGCGCGAGCGTCGTCGGACCCACGCGGCACCGGCCGGACCCGCGAGTGATCACCCGTCCCGAGACCGGCGCGGACTCCGGCGGGCCCAGCGCGTCCAGCGCGAGCTCGTCCATCGGGCAAGGATCGGGATCGGGGGTTGCTTCAATCGGTACGCACGCTCCGGCGGCCCCGGCCGCCCCGGCGGCGGCAGCGCCCTCCCCCGCCCTTTCCTCTCCCCCCGCTTCGCAGCCGGCCCCGCACTGACCTATAGGTAGTTATCAGTTATCGGTTGTCAGTTGTCAGTTGTCAGTTTCGGCTAGCCAGGAACGAAATCGAGAACCGAAATCGTCCAGCGCCGCTGACGGACGCGCACTCCGCGCACGCAGCGGAGGACCGAGAGAGTCGTTGCACCGCTTGAGGTTCGCGGAGACGCCCCGGAAACGCCGACCCCGGGTCACTCCGCGGGCGGCCGCACCACGCCTTCGGCGAGGACGACTTCGACGCGGCGGTTCGCGGCCCGGCCCGTTTTCGTCTGGTTCGACGCGACGGGAAACTGCGATCCGTATCCCTCGGTCACGATCCGCGCGGGAGCGACCCCCTGCTTGCGGAGGAACGCCGCAACCGATTCGGCGCGATTCTTCGACAGCCTCCGGTTGATCCGGTCGGTGCCGGTCGAGTCCGTATATCCCTCGACTCGAAGGTTCATGTCGGGAAACACGGAGAGAACGCCCGCCATCTTCGCGAGGCCGACCTGGGCGGACGGCTTGAGCGTCGCCTTGCCCGTGTCGAACAGAATTCCCGGGAGGCTCACGACGATGCCACGCGCGGTGTTTCTCGTGGTCGCGATTCCCGAGAGCGCCCCGGACAGACGCTCTCGGAGCGCGTCCCGCTCCTTCTGAACCCTGTCCTTGTCCGCGGCGAGCGAGTCCTTTTCGGCGGAGAGCTGGTTCCTCTGCTGTTCGAGGGCGGCGGCCTGCTCGGCGGCCTCTGCTCTCGAGCGCTCCGCCGCCTTTTTCTCCGCCTCGGCCTCCTGGCGAAGCTCTTCCGACCGGCGTTGCGACTGCTCGGCCTCGCGGCGAGCCGCGTCCGAAGCCGCCGCGTTTTCCTCCGCCAGCCGTTTTTCGATCGCGAGACGCTCCGCGGCGGCGGCGGCGTCCGCCTGAGCGCGTGCGGCGGACTCCCGCTCCATTTCGGCGCGCTGGCGCGCCACATCCGACGCCGCGGCGCTCTGCTCTGCCGCGGCGGCCTTCTGGCCCAGCGCGTCGAGCTCGGCCCTGCGCCGCGCGGCGGCCTCCGCCTCCTCCTTCTCCGCGACGGCTTTCGACATCGCCCGCGCGGCCGTGCTCACGAGACTCACCGTCCGGCGCGAATAGTCGGCGATGACCCGGCTGCTCCCGCCGGAGTTGGCCGTGTTCGTGGCCTGAGCGAGGGTCGTCTTCGCTTCGGCCATCGAGCGGGCGTCGTAGTCGGCGATCCCGGCGAGCTCCGCCATCTCGTAGATGCGCCGGGCCTGATACAGCTCGAGCGGCTCCCTTCCC
>DATNMZ010000202.1:0-4558 GCA_035602095.1 Thermoanaerobaculia bacterium | reverse complement strand
CCCCGTAGCGCCCGCAGCAGCCGCCGGGCCGGCTCCCCCTCGAGAGGCCGGCGAGCCGTCTGCCGAAGCCGGCGCCGAAGATCCGCACGGCGAATTCACGGCGATCGTGCGCTCGCTCGCGACGACGGCGTACGCCGCGCTGGGGCTCCTCGCCGACCCGGCAGGCGCGCGGCGCCGGGAACCGGCCGTCGCCCGGCAGATGATCGACTGGCTGACGGTTCTCGAGTCCAAGACTCGCAACAATCTCTCTTTCGAAGAATCGGACTTTCTTGCTCGCCTGCTCTACGACCTGCGCCTCGCCTACGTCGAGGTGACCCGGCCGCCGGGACGCTGACCGAGGAAAGACGCAACACGCCTTGGATGCCGGCCGCCGACGTCTCGTGACGGAGAACAATCCAGGGACTCGCACCCGCCGGCGGCTCGCGACCCGTGCAGCGCTGCTCCTTTCCCTGTGCCTCCCGGCGGCCACCGCGTTCGCCCAGGAGGCCGTGTCCGCGCTGCCTCCTCCGGTGACGCGCAGCCTGTACCGCTCTCACTGGTTCGAGTTCTTGAACGCGCATCTCGAGGACGACGCGAAGGACGCCGCCGCGGCTCTCGCCGAGATGCGGAAGTCGGCGCGGGCGGTCGGAGTGTCGCGGCTGTCCGACTTTTCGCGCACGGCGGTCCACGAAGGACGCAAGGCGGAGGCGCTCGGAAAGCCGGAGCGCGCCGCGCGAGCGTACGCGGCCGGGGTTCTGCTCGACGACGGAAACTACGACGCGGCCGTCTCCCGGGTCGAATTCCTTCTCCGGCGGAATGCCTTCGGGGAGGCCGCGCGGGCGATTCCGGAAGCGGCGAACGCTCTTCTGGCCACGCGAGAGTCGCGCCTTTCCCTGGCCTCGGAAGGCGCCGTGTGGCTCGCGTTTGCCGTCGTGGCCTCCTTTTTCGGAGCCATCCTGGCGTTGCTCGCGAAGAATTCCGCCCGCATCGCGCACGACCTCCGCGAATTCTCTCGCCGGATCGGCGGTCCTGTCGGGATTGCGCTGGCGCTCTGCGTGGCCCTCGTGCCGTTCGCCTTCGGCCTCGGACCCGGTTGGGTGCTGCTCTACTGGGGCGTGCTCCTGTTCGCCTATGCCGTGCCCCGGGAGCGGCGGGTGCTCGCGGGCGGCTTCCTCCTGCTGGGCTTGCTCGTACTGCTCCTCTTCGCCATCGCCCGCGAAAACGTGATCGAGCGTTCGCCGCTCTGGGTGGCCGCGGTGGATCTGGTCGAGCGGCGCGAGGACGCGAGCGCGGAAGACGGACTCCGGCAGGCCGCGGCGGTCTTCCCGGAGGATTCGGACATCTGGTACCTGTTCGGGATGTACGCGGAGCGGTCCGGCGACTCCGAGCGCGCGATCGCCTCCTACGATCGGGCCATCCAGGCGGATTCGAGCGACTACCGGCCGTTCTTGAACCGCGGCAACGTCCACTTTCAGGAGGGGGATTTCCAGGAAGCGATCCGGGACTACGAGACGGCGGCGCAGAAGGCGCCGAAGGCGGCGGAGGCGCAATACAACCTGTCGGTCGCCCGGGGCGAAGCGTACGACTTCGACGGGCAGTCCCTCGCCATGGCCCGGGCGCGCGCGCTTGCGCCGCGAGACGTCGTGGCGTGGAGCGAGCACACGACGTTGTCCCGTGTCGTTTCGGCCGGATATCCGCTCTCTCGCGCGCGACGGCGCATCGAGCAGTGGAACCGGCAGGCGAAGAGCCGGCGGCTTCCGGGCAATGCGCCGCCTGTCGGGCTCACCGGCTTTTTTCTTTCGCCGTTCGCGCTCGGACCCTGGGTGGCTCTCGGCGCCGCGGTGGTACTCGCGCGCGTCCGGGCGAAAGGCTCCCTCGCGACCGAGTGCACGCGCTGCGGCGCCCCGGTGTGCGACTACTGCCGCCGTTTCGGAGACCATGCGTTCTACTGCACGGCCTGCGTGCGCCTCCACATCCGCAAAGAGGAAGTGGGAATCGCGGCGCACGCGGCGCACGCGGAGGAGGCGGCCCGGAGGACCCGGAGGCGAGACGGCCTCTGCCGTGTCGTGTCGACGTTCTTGCCGGGCACTCATCGAATCTTTTCGGAGAGAACGGCCGCCGGCGTGCTCATGATGGCGATGTTCTTCTTCTTCGTGGGGATCGCCGTGATCGGCGCACGGTTCTTCAACCCGCGACAGCTGGCGCCGAGTTTGAGCGGGCGCTTCGGGCTCCTCGTCCCGGCTGCTCTGGCCGCGGCGGTGGTGTGGGCGAGCTCCCTCGCGAGCTCCTGGAGGCACTCCCATGGGTCTTGAGGGAACGCTGAAAGTCTTTTCCTTGAACGACATCTTCCAGATGCTGGGACTGCAGCGCAAGACCGGCGTCCTGACCGTCGAGTCCGACGAGGACACCATCACCATCTCGTTTCTCGGCGGACAGGTCGTCGCGGCCGACTCCAGCCGGCACCGCCTCGACAACCGGATCGGTCAGCTCCTCGTGCGCGCCGGCCGCATCCGCGAAGATCAGCTCGCCGGCATTCTCCAGGCCCAGAAGGAGTCCCGGCAGCGCCTCGGGTTCCTTCTCGTCGGCGGCGGCCTCGTCTCGCCGGAGGACCTGCGGGAGGTGCTGCGGCTCCAGATCCAGCGGATCGTCTTCGGCGCCCTGCGCTGGTCGGACGGCCGATTCCGGTTCTCTCAGGAGGCCGCGGTCGACTACGACTCGGACCACATCTCCCCGGTGGCGACGGAGTCGATCATGATGGAAGCGGCCCAGATTCTCGACGAATGGCCGAGGCTCGAAAAGAAGATCCGGTCGCCCGAGCTCATCTTCCGCCGCGCGCCGGGTTCCGAGACCCTGCGTCTCGTCGTTGCGCCGCAGGAGGCGCGGGAGGGGGCAGTCGCCGTCTCGAAGGCCGAGGCGGAGGTCTGGCGCTGGATCGACGGCAAGCGCAGCGTGAAAGAGATCCTGGAGCGCGCGTTCCTCTCCGAGTTCGACGCGTACCGGGGTCTCGTCGAGTTGCTCGGGCGAAACTCGATCGTCGAAGGCCGGGCGCCGGAGCGCGTCCCGGCCTCCGGGCGGGAGCGGACCTCCGGGCGTCCCTCTCTGCCGCTCGCCGCGATGGGTCTCTGGGCTCTGGCGATTGCAATTGTGGCCGCCGGCGCGTATGTCGTTCCGAGCAACTCGTGGAACCTGCTCCTGCGGCCGCCGGGAACCCGGCCGGAGGTCGCCGAGTTCTTAAAATCCGTGTCGCTCGGCCGTCTCGCGTCGATCGAGCGCGCCGTTCGCGTCTTCTACGATTCCTCCGGCCAATATCCGAAGGCGCTGGAAGACCTGGTCTCCGCGCGCATCCTGGACCCGGGGGCCGTGATCGACCCCTACGGCCGCAAGTACCGCTACATCCTGCGGTCCGACGACGGGAAGTTCGGGCTCTACGGCCGCAACGCCGCCGGCGAGATCGATCTCGACCTCTCCTTCGATCGCGCCCTGTCGCCCGTCGCGGAGCGGCACCCCGCCGCCTCCCGGGCGCGCCGCCCGGAGCGTCGGCCGGCGGTCCAGGTCATCGAGTAGAGGGCCTGTTTTCCAATTCATTCCGTCCCAAAGACTTACGGGCATTCAGAACATGAGCCACGGGGGCTTAGGTGATATCAAAATAATACTTGACATGGACACGCTCAGATCTTAGACTCCCTCCTGCTTCGAAGTTAGCGAAGGGGAGAAAACCTAAATGAACAAGATTATCGGCATCGATCTCGGTACGACGAACTCGTGCGTCGCCGTCATGGAAGGCGGCGATCCCGTCGTCATTCCGAACGCCGAGGGGAATCGAACGACCCCGTCGGTCGTGGCCTTCTCGAAGACGGGGGAGCGGCTGGTCGGCCAGGTGGCCAAGCGCCAGGCGATCACGAACCCGGCCAACACCATCTTTTCGATCAAGCGGTTCATGGGCCGGAAATACACGGAAGTCACCGACGAAATGAAGATGGTTCCGTTCGCCGTGAAACAGTCGGGCAACGGCGACGTCCGCGTCCTCGCGAACGGGAAGGAGTATTCCCCGCCCGAGATCTCCGCGATGATCCTCTCGAAGCTGAAGGAGGCCGCCGAGGCCTACCTCGGCGAGAAAGTCACGCGGGCGGTCATCACGGTCCCGGCGTACTTCAATGACGCGCAACGCCAGGCGACGAAAGACGCGGGCCAGATCGCGGGGCTGACCGTCGAGCGGCTCGTCAATGAGCCGACTGCGGCCGCTCTCGCCTACGGGCTGGACAAGAAGAAGGACGAGACGATCGCCGTCTACGACTTCGGCGGCGGCACCTTCGACATTTCGATCCTCGAGGTCGGGGAGGGCGTCGTCGAGGTCAAGTCCACCAACGGGGACACGCACCTGGGCGGCGACAACATCGACCAGAAGATCATCGAGTGGATTCTCGCGGAGTTCAAGAAGGACCAGGGCGTCGACCTGTCGAAGGACGCCATGGCCATGCAGCGCCTGAAGGAAGCGGCGGAGAAGGCGAAGATCGAGCTTTCGAACGTCGTCGAGACGGAAGTCAACCTCCCGTTCATCACGGCGGATGCGTCCGGGCCC
>DATNMZ010000201.1:0-7542 GCA_035602095.1 Thermoanaerobaculia bacterium | reverse complement strand
CGGCGAGAGCGAGTCGAATCCCGGCGCCGTGTCGTCGGCTCCGGATGGCCGGCGGATTCCCGGCGGGACGTCGATCCAGTCGATTCGATTCTCGCGCGCGAGCCGGCAGAAGTCCTCCCGCGTCTCCGAGCCTTGGATCTCGGCGACGATGCGCTGCCGGCGCGCGACGTCGAAGCCCGCCGACGCGATCAGCGATCGCACGCCCCGTTCGTCCGCGTCGTTCCCGACGAAGAGCCTTCGGCCCGCCAGGTGGAGGGCGTTCGCTTCGAGCGAAACGAAGACGGAGCGCGGGGCAGTGCGGGCGCGGACGGCCCCGGTCAGAGGAGTCGGATAGTTCGCGTACAGAACCGTGGGCCGGCTCCGGAGAAACGGGACGAGCTCGAGCGCGCCGGAGAGGGTGAGCGCGACCGTGGCGGCCGCAAAGGCGGCCACTTTCACCGGAAGCGGCGCGCGGGCCCGGAGGAGGCCGGCAACCAGAAAGAAACCGGCGGCGAGGTCGACGAACAGGTTCATCGGGCGCAGCCACTTGTGGTTGTCGTACACGGAGAGCGGGAAGAGGCGCACGGTGGAAACCAGGAGGAAGGTCGGAATCACGACGCACGCGAGCGCGTCGAACAGGGGCCGCCGGGTGCGGAAGGCGAGTACCAACCCCGCGGCGGCGATCGGCAGCTTGAGACCCCACGCGTAGGTCCAGAACCCGAGCGCTCCGGCCAGGGAAAAGGCGGGGCCGCGGAGGGCCGTCGGGAAGGCGGGATCGAATCGAATCTCCGGCCGGGCCTCGGGTCGGAACCAATCGTGCGCGGTGACCGACTGCGTCCAGAGGAGGAAAACGATACCCACCGCGGCCATGCCGGCGAGGATGGCGGCTGTTTGCCGCCGCTGCCCCGATATCGCGAGAAGCCACACGAGAGCCGCGCCGAGCGAGATCGTGACGAAGAGGTGCCAGAAACAGAAGAGTCCCAGGCCCACCCCGGCCGCGAAGCAGGCCGGCAGGTTCCAGCGCGCCCGGGTCTGCAGGAGAAGCACGGAGGCCAGCAGAAATCCGGACGCGAATACCAGCTGGCGCTCCGCGACGAAATAGAAAAGGTTGAACATCGAGCCGTTGTAGGCGAACGGGTTTGGATTGCCCGGGAGAAACGAGAAGAGGTACGGGTGCTGGCGGTTCTGGAAGGCGTCCGTCCAGAGGTCGGCGAAGCGGTGGGCGCGGAAGAAGTCCAGGAAGCGCAGGCTGCTCGACGTGCAGGCGAGAAGCGCCGCGAGCATCCCGGGGAAAGCCTGGCCGGTCAGCTCCTCGGCGAATCCCGCGAGGAGCCCGAGGACGGCGAAGAGGGCCCCGGCGCTCACCAGGAGAAACGCCGGGGCGAGATCCACTCCGAAGGAGACCGGGATGGCGGTCAAGAGATCGAAGAAGAAGTGGTAGGTCTCCGGGGCGCCCGCGAACGACTCGTTCTGAGCGGGGAAATTGTCGCCGAATACGAAGTTCTGGACGATCGGAAGGTGGACCTTCAAGTCCCAGTAGACCGGACTCCGGTAGATCGCCGCGGACGTCTGCGCGAGGTGCGGGCGGTAGAAGAAGAACGCAAACGCGCCGCTCGCGCAAAGGAAGAGGAGTTTGCCGGCCGCTTCGGGGCGGAACGGGCGAAACGGGCCGCCAAGCGCGGCGCGAAGCGCTTCTGCGGCGGGCCGGCGCGCGAGCAGGAGCCCCGCCGCGGCCGCGAAAAGGACGAGAAGCGCCGCCTTCCGGAGGGCGCCCTGCGTCCAGGGGGCGAGCGCCATGGCGGCGGCGTACACCGCGAGAGTCGCGGCGAACACTCCGACGAACCAGGCGGTGAACACGCGCGCGAGCAGGGACCGGAAGAGGCCCGCGCGGTCGAGAAAGACGTACGCGAGCGCCGGCGGCACCACGAGGTAGAGAAGGGAGAGAATCATTCGGAGGCGCTGTCAGCTGTCCGCTCTCAACGCCCGGCGCTCCGCCGTCCGCCTGCCCTCAAGGGAACGCGTCCGCGCCGGCAGGGAGCACGTGCACGCGCCGCTTTCCGTTCGGTTCGTCCACGAGCCTTCCCCACGGGACGTCGGGATCGTGCTCGAACACGCAGAGCCAGCCCTCGCGGACCGCGTCCGCGAGGAGCCTTCTCTTGTTCTCGATCAGCTCGACGGGGTAGAGGTCGTAGGCCATGACCCACGGAAGGGGAACGTGCGCCGTCGTGGGCAGCGCGTCCGCAAAGTAGAAAGCGGTCGAGCCTTCCGAGTCGATCCGGACCGCCTGCATCCCGGCGTTGTGCCCGGGAAGCGGAAGTGCCCGGACGCCCGGTCGGATCTCCTCTTCCCCGTCGAGCGCCTCCAGCCGGCCGGCGGCGGCGTAGGGTTCCCAGTCCGCGGGGTGGTAAGACGCCCGGTCCCGCTCGTTGGGCTTCCGGGCGTGCGCCAGCTCCGCCGCCTGCACGTACAGCGTCGCGTTGGGGAAGGCCGGCGCCGCCGTCCGGTCGGCGAGGAACCGGGTCGCTCCGCCGGCATGATCGAAGTGGAGGTGCGAGAGCACGACCGCGTCGATCTCGTCCGGGCGCACGTCGAGCGCCGCGAGCGAGTCCGGAATCGACGGCGGGCGCTCGATCGCGTACATCTGACGGCCGCGGGCGTCCCACTTGTCTCCGAGACCCGTCTCGATCAAGACGGTGAACCCTCGCCCGCGCACGAGGAGGCAGTTGGTCGCCAGCGCGATCCGGTTCTGTTCGTCGGCAGGGAACTTCCTTTCCCAGAGCACCTTCGGGACCACGCCGAACATCGCTCCGCCATCCAGCCGGAAGTTCGCGTCGCGAACGATGTCGATCCGAAGCGAGCCAAAGCGCACGGGCGGATGGTAAACGAGTTGTCAGTCGTCAGTCGTCAGTTATCAGTTCATCCGGAATGAGCTGCCTGCCGTCGGCCGGCCGTCTCGCCGGAACGAAGAACTGAAAACTGAGAACTGAAAACTGATAACTACTCTTCATGCTCCTCCGTTTCTACGGCACGAAAGGCTACGTGAAGGCGCGGTCGCGGTCGCACGCGGGGCACTCGGCGTTCACCGTCGAAGCGGCCGGCTTCCGTCTTCTCTGCGACTTCGGCGAGAACCGCAAGGGCCGGCTCGAGGCGATCGGTCCCGACGCGATCTTCGTCTCTCACGGGCACCCCGATCACGCCTGGGGCCTCGCGGAGGGGACGAACGTTCCGGTGCTGGCCTCGGAATCGACCCATGCGCTCCTGTCGGAATACGCCCTCGAGCACAGGGTCCGGCTGCAGGCGGGACGGACCGACGCCGTCGGACCCTTCCGGCTGACCGCGGTCGACGTCGCGCATTCGATCCGCTGTCCGGGCATGGCGGCGCGCGTCGAGACGCCGGAGGGCACCGTCGTCTACTCGGGCGACATCGTCGGCTTCGAGGGCCGCGGATCCGCGGAAGAGTTCCTCGCCGGAGCGGACGTCTATGTCGGGGACGGCTCCACGCTCACGGCTTCGCTGGTGCGCCGGCATCCGAGCGGAGCGCTCCTCGGCCACACGACCGTTCGCGCGCAGCTCGGATGGCTTGCGAAAGCGGGAGTCCCGCGCGCCCTGTTCTCCCATTTCGGAGAGGACCCGATCGCGATGGGAGACCGCGCGCTCTCGTCCGCGATCGAAGATCTCGCCCGGGCGAAAGCGCCCGGCTGCGAGGTCTTCGTGGCCCGCGACGGCGCCGTGTACGAGGTGCCCTAGCGAGGCCGCGTTCCGCTTCCGGGGGATCAGAGGCGGGAGCGGGTGTGCAGGGGGAGGGGGGCCCGCGGCGGCGGTCCGGGCGAGTCGGAGGGCTGCGGTCGCGGGAGCGGAAGCGTCTTCTCCACGGAGGCGCGGCGCGCCTCGCGGGAGCGCTGGACGAGCGCAATCAGCGCTCCGGCCATCATCACGTAGAAGCCTCCCCAGACGAGCGCGATGAGCGGCTTTCGCGTAACGTCGACGGAAAGCGACTCGGTCGTCGCGGCCCGATGCTCGGCGGAGGGGTCGCGGGAGACGCCGCGGAGCTTCAAGATCACGGCGCCGTCGTTGGGCGAGACGGCGAGGACCTGCATCCGCCCGTTGGGCACGCCGGGGATTTCGACCTCGGGCGCGTCGGTCTCTCCTCCGTCCATGTGGAACACGTAGCGCAGCGTCGCGTCGTGCTTCGAGCCGTCCGGGGGGGTGATCGTGACGTCCGTCAGGACCAGAATCGTCTTCTCGCCGCGGAGCATCGCCGAGCGGTCCGCGTTGAAATCGCGAAACGTGAAGCCCGTTCCGTCCACGTTTGTCGTCGTCCCCTTCGTGAGGCGCACCTCGCGGCCGAACTGCTCCGGCTGTCCCGGATCGTAGGCCTGGGGAGCGATGTAGAAGTCGAACAGGGGAGAGTTGCGGATCGCGGGGTTCGCCATGAGCTGGTTCGTCTTCGTGTTCGTGTACATCTTCGGGTAGGCGTATGCGACCTTCCCGGATTTCGATTCGACGCGCACTTCCATCGCCTGCTTGCGGGTGGCCGTTCCGGGGACGACTCGGAGAAACGTCAGGGTGCCTCCCTGGACCGCCACCGGCGTGTTGACCGGGAGGGTCACCCGCGTCGAGCGGGCGTACACGCCCGAGACCGCGACACCGGCGAGAAAGATGCCGACGCCCACGTGCGCCAGGTACCCGCCGGCGCCGCCGAACTTGCCCTGGCCCGCCTTCCGGATCACGGCGCGGAGGTTCATGTCGGCGGCGAACAGCGCGAGGAAGAGCAGGAGGAGGGAATACGGCTCCCGGGCCCCGGCGAAGAGGGCGACGGCGACTCCCGCCGCGCCGACCCCGAGGGACCGCAAAGAGCTCGAGAGGAGGGAGCGGAAGGAGTCCCCCTTCCACGAGACGAATGGCACGAGGGCGGCGAGCAGCACGAGCAGGGCCACACCGGGGCCGGCTGTCCTGTTGTAGAAGGCCGACTGGACCTGTGCGGGATTGCCGGAGATCCGGGTCAAGAGCGGCGCCGACGTGCCGAGGAGGATGACGAAGGCGAGCGCGCAGAACGACGCGATGCCGAGGATGAAGAGAACGCTCCGGGAGAGAAGGGGCGGCTCCGCCTCGTCGACGACCGGGATCGAGCGCCAGCGCCACGCGATCAGCACGGCCGAGCCCGCCAGAAACCCGAGGAGGATCCCGACGAGCCAGCCCGTGATCCCGAGGTCGATGAAGGAGTGGACGGAAAAATCCGCGAGGATTCCCGAGCGCGTCAGGAAGGTGCCATAGAGGATCGCGACATAAGCCACGCACGCGAGGATGAGGTTGACCTTCCGGTGACGCTTCCTCTTTCTCTGGAGGTACATCCCGTGCACGAGGCCGGCGGTCAGGAGCCACGGCACGAGGCTGGTGTTCTCGACCGGGTCCCAGCCCCAGTAGCCTCCCCAGCCGAGCGTCTTGTACGCCCAGTAACCGCCCATCAGGATCGCCGTGCCGAGGGTCACGAACGTGAAGAGAGCCCAGGGGATGGCGCTCACGACCCATCCGTCCCAGCGCTTCTTCCAGAGAGCGGCGATCGCGAAGGCAAACGGGACCGACAGGGACGCGAACCCCGAGAACATGACGGGGGGATGGATCACCATCCAGGGATCCTGGAGCAGCGGATTCAAGCCGACGCCGTCCGCCGGCACGGGCGGAGGCAGGATCTTGAAGGGGCTCTGCTTGCAGAGGATTGCCACGATCCCGAGGAAGCTCGCGAGATAGACGACCATCACCGGCGCTTCCTGCTCGCCGGCGCTGCGCCAGACGACGAGCCCGATGATCGCCCCCCAGAAGCACCAGAGGAGAAACGATCCCTCCTGGCCGCCCCAGAACGAGGAGATCAAGAAATGGAGCGGCAGGTCCCGGCTCGAATAGGCGTTGACGTAGGAAACGTCGAATCGGTGCTGGAGAATGAGAACGAGAAGGACCCCGCAGGCCGCGAGGATGCCTGTCGCGAAGGCCGCGTAGGCGCTGCGCGCGAGCGGAAGGAGGTCGGAGCGCCCCCGGTCCGCGCGCAGGTAGAGGATCAGGGAAGCGAGCCCGGCGAACAATGCGCCCCAGATCGCGGCCACCCCGGGCCAGAAATAGGACATCAGGATCGGGCCGGGGGGACCGCGCTGTAGGCCTTCTCGACCTCGGCGCCCTGGTACTTCGAGGGGCACTTCACGAGCAGCTTCTCCGCGTCGATCCGTCCGTCGCGGAACCGCCCGATGGCGACGATCGAGATGGCGTCCTTGAAGTTGCCGGGCTGGATTCCCCGGTACACGACGGGCATCCGCCGGCCGGCCGGGTCCACGAGCTGGAACGAGAGCTCCTGCCGGCGCGTGTCGTAGCGGTCGCTCTCCTTGTCGAGGCTCCCCAGGACCTGGACCACGCCGCGGGCCTTGCGGGCCTCGTCGAAGGTGAGGTAGGGGGTGAGAGTCTTCTGAAACGCCGTCACTCCCAACAGGACGAACCCGACGGCGAGAGCGGCGGCGATCCAATAACCCTTTTTCATACTGTCAGCTTCTCATCGCTTTCGCTCCCGCTCCGAGATCCGCCGGTCGAGCCGCCAGAGATAGAGAAAAAGCCCTGCCCAGACGACCACGTTGACGGCGGCGAGAAACATCAGGCTGTCCACGAAGGAAGTCTGTCCGGGCCGCCCCGCAAATGCAAATCGCGCCCGGCGCCAGCCGCATCCCGCCGGGTCCGCCCTGGCAGAACGCCGGCGCCCCTCGGGGCATTCTCTTCCCTCTCACCCCGGAAGCCGCCCGGCCTCCCGGTCGAGGCGCGCGAGCCGCGAGGCCCGGGCGTCGAGCGAAAGCATCCAGAGAAAGACGCCGGTAAAGCCGGCCAGCCCCGCGAAAAAGACCGTCCGAGTGGGAGTGTCCATCAGGATCTTCCCCTCGGGATTGATCACCGTCTGAGGGTGGAGGGACTGCGTTACCCGGGGCGCCACGAAGACCAGGAAGGGCATCAGCACGGCGGCAAAGAGCGCGTAGGCCGCGGCGATGCGGGCGCGGCGCACCGGGTCGTCGACGGCGGCCCGGAGAAAGAGGTATGCCCCGTAGAGGAAGAGAAGCAGGAGGAAGGAAGACTCCCGGGGGTCCCAGTTCCAGTAAGCGCCCCACATGATCTTCGCAAAGAGGGAGCCGGTGATGAGCGCCAGCACCGCGAAGAGAACGCCGAGCCGCACCGCGGCGGCGGCGATCTCGTCGTGCCAGATGTTGCCGCGGGCGAGGAACGCGGCCGAGTAGCCCGCGGCGACCAGAAACGCGAGGCTCGCCGTCCAGGCGCAGGGGACGTGGAAGAAGACGATGCGCGAGGACTCGCCGAGGAAACCCTCCGCGGGCTTCGGCCAGAGAAACGCGGCCGCCACCATCGCGGCCATTCCGGGCAGCAGGAGGAGCTTCGCCAGGCGCACGCTGGAAGCTTACAGCCACGGGCAGTTGTCAGTTATCAGTTGTCAGTTTTCAGTTTTCAGTTCACTCGTCAGCTGCTGGCAATCACCTATCACCTATCACCTATCACCTATCACCTGTCACCTATCTCATTCGT